>CANHUD010000345.1 GCA_947463665.1 Sphingobacteriales bacterium | reverse complement strand
TCAGCCGGGAGAAATTGAAGAGCTGGAAGCCGAACAACAGTTGCTGGAGCATGCCGGTCAGGTCACCGTAGCCCTGCAGCGGGTGCACATGGCGCTGGATGCAGATGAGCAGCCGGTTACGCAACTGCTACGATCCCTTTCCCAGCAGCTGGACGCCGTGTCCCCATTTCATGCAGGCATCGGTTCACTGGTGGAACGACTCCGCTCTACTCAGATTGAGCTGAAAGATATTGCAGGAGAAGCGGAACGGATTGCCTCCGGAGTGAATATGGATGAAAAGCGCCGGGCAGAGGTGGCAGAACGCTTATCCCTTGGATATAAACTCTTGAAAAAACACCAGGTTTCAGAAACGATAGAACTCATCCGGATTCAGGAAACGATATCCGAACGCCTCCGGAAAGTGGCCAGTCTGGATACCGATAGCGCAGGTATGCTGGCTGAAGCTGAACGGCTCCGCAAAGAAGCAGAACAGCTGGCGGGTAAGTTGTCGGAAGGACGGAAAAAAGTGATTCCCGGATTCGAAGTACAGGTTCATCAGTTACTCGAAAGAGTAGGTATGCCGAATGCGCGTATCCGGATTCGAATGGAAACGGAATCCCTATCCGTCTGGGGGATGGATGCCGTGGATTTCCTGTTCGATGCCAATAAAAGCGGTCGCTTTGAACCGTTGCGAAAAGTGGCCAGCGGGGGTGAATTCTCCCGACTGCTCCTGTGCATCAAAACGCTGATCGGCGGTTCACTGGCCATGCCGGTCATGATCTTTGATGAGATCGACTCCGGTATCAGTGGAGAAGCAGCCCGACAGGTAGGTATTCTGATGAAGGAAATGGGACGCTCCCATCAGGTGATCTCCATAACCCACCAGCCCCAGATCGCAGCCCGGGCGGATGCTCATTTTTATGTTTTCAAACAGGAAACTTCAGAAGGTATCCGGACGCAGCTGCGGAGACTGGAACCTGCTGAACGGGTAGACTCCATCGCCAGAATGATGAGTGGAGAAAATCCATCCGCCACAGCGCTCAATAACGCCAGAGAACTCATTGCGGCCAGTTGATCGCATTTTCATTTCTAAACTGTATTTTTGACCCATTATGAACCAGTTGCTTAAAGGAAAGAAAGGAATCATTTTCGGAGCCCTCGATGAGAAATCTATCGCCTGGAAAACAGCCCTTGCCTGTCATGCACAGGGTGCTGAAATTGTACTGACCAATGCACCGATCGCCCTGCGGATGGGTCAGATCAACGAACTGGCCAAACAGATAAACGCTCCGGTCATCCCGGCCGATGTAACCAATATGGATGATCTGAAGAATTTGTTCGAAGCATCCGTTAAACATTTCGGAGGGGGAGTAGACTTTATCCTGCACTCCATCGGCATGAGCCTGAATGTGCGAAAAGGCAAGCATTACACAGAAATGGATTATGGGTTCAACCAGAAAACCCTGGATATATCGGCCATGTCTCTTCATAAAGTGCTCCGGACCGCATGGGATATGGATGCCATCAATGAGGGGGGTAGTGTGGTAGCACTGACCTACATCGCTGCACAGCGGGTATTCCCTGATTACAACGAAATGGCAGATGCAAAAGCGCTGCTGGAAAGTGTTACCCGCAGCTTTGGCTACCATTATGGCGTGCGTAAAAAAGTACGGATCAATAGCATCTCCCAATCGCCTACCCGCACCACTGCCGGCAGTGGCGTAAAAGGATTCGACGGGTTCGTAGAGTATGCAGAAAAAATGAGCCCCCTGGGAAATGCCAGCGGTGAAGACTGTGCACTTTACATTGTTTCCCTGTTTTCCGATCTTACACGAATGGTTACCATGCAAAATCTTTTCCACGATGGCGGTTTCTCCTTTACCGGCGTCACACAGGAAATCATCGAGCAGATGGGGAAATAAGCCATTCCCTCATTGACTGGGCAGGGTAATTGTCGTAACTTGTAAAGACGAACCATTCGTCATTTACTTTCTATCCCATTGGGCAGGCAACTACATCCAAAAAGGCTAACGGCAAAACGCGTGTTCATCAGCTTACTGGTGATGGGAGGCCTGCTGTCGGGTGGATTTTTTTACCTGTCGGGGAAAATGAGCAGGCTGCTCCCTGAATTGATCGATAGAATATCTCATGGTCACTATCGGTTGGACTACCAATCGATCCGCCTCCATTTTTTACGACCGGAAATAGAGATCTCCGGAGCCCGCCTGACGCCGGTGGATGCATTGCCGGAAACGGAGTACCATGTTTCTCTGGATACGTTCAGGGTTCGGCTCAGGTCCGTCTGGCCGTTATTGTTCCGGGAACCCGTTCAGGTGCAATCGCTGCGCATCGTTCATCCCACCATTGTAGCCCGAAGAAGGCATGCCCGTTCGAAACCACGGGAAGGGGCGTTGCATGATCAGGTTCGACGAATGAAAGAACAGGCGGTAACTTTCCTGCGAGCGCTTCAGGTTGAAAATGCCTCACTGGTAGGAGGCTCCTTTCAATTTTATCCGTTTCCCAACGAAGAGCGCCATTTTCAGCTGAAAAACATCGGTTTTCATATACAGGATCTGAAGGTTTCTGAAGCAGCATCCGTTTCTGCAGCGATGCAACTGGAGGTAAACCAGCCGGAACTGGTGCTGCCGGATACCACGCTCTCCGCCGGTATCAGTCGCTTCCACTGGGATAGCCGGACCGGTAAGGTAAATGCCGGAGATCTGTTTTTAAGTCGTCACCCGGGGCCCGGAAGAGACAGCTTCCATATCCGACTGGAGGCTGTTCAGATTCGGACCATACACTGGATGGCCTGGCTGGATTCAGGGATCGTCCGAATGGACACTCTCCTTGCAAACGATGGTATCCTGCAGGTTTCCTCCCCATCGTCTCCCCGATCCCGGAAAGGGAAAAGGACTCCGCTGAACATCCGGCAGCTGAAATTCTGGGATGCCATCGGAAACCTCGATATTCGTCACCTTGCCGCCCGAACCCTGCAGGCCTCGCTGGTACAGCAACTTCCCGACCGGGAACG
>CANHUD010000344.1 GCA_947463665.1 Sphingobacteriales bacterium | reverse complement strand
TCAAGCGCATGGGGACTGCCTGTGAAGTATAAAACACCAAACGAACAAAAGCCCGGGTAACCCCCGGGTTTTTTGTATCTTATCCAAAATCTTCGAATGAAGCCCTATCTGTTTATCGTTCTCGGGTTCCTGCTTCACGTAACAGCATCCGCTCAACCTCCAAACATTCTGATCCTTTACAGCGATGACCAGAGCTACCATGCTCTTGGCGCTATGGTCAACAAAGAGGTGATGACCCCCCATCTGGATAAACTGGCATCCGAAGGCATGCTCTTCACCCAAACACATGTAATGGGCGGTCACCAGGGTGCCGTATGCATGCCCAGCCGCGCCATGCTGCTCACCGGTCGGTACGTAAACCGGCTCCCGAGAGACGGAGCCATCATCCCCGATAGCCTGATCAGCCTTCCGGAAATCCTCCGCCAACGCGGGTATACTACCTTCCACACAGGTAAATGGCATAGCGATAAAGCTTCGCATCGCCGGATGTTCAGTACTGGTGGCCCTATTTTTTTCGGAGGCATGCACCACGAACGCGATGGCGGACAATTCCATCCCACAGTTCAGTCTTTTGACCCAATGGGTATCTATCCGAACGAGCAAAAATGGATCAGCGATACCTTCTCCACACAACTTTATGCCGATGCGGCGATCCGCTTCCTGACCAGTTCAGCAGCACAACAAAAACCATTCTTCTGTTACGTGGCCTTCACCTCTCCGCACGATCCCCGAACGCCGCCAACGGCAGCAGCAGAAAAATACAGCGGTAAAAATATCTCACTGCCTCCTAATTTTTTGCCTCAACATCCTTTTGATAACGGTGATCTGAATGTTCGGGATGAAAAACTGTTGCCCCGCCCGCTCCATCCAGATACGCTAAAAGAAGACCTCCGACGCTATTATGCCATGGTAACCGAAATGGATACCGAAGTGGGCCGGATACTAACCGCACTAGATGCCTCCGGTCTTGCGAAAAATACCATCGTGGTATTTGCCAGCGATAACGGACTCGCGATGGGACAGCACGGATTGTTAGGCAAACAAAACCTTTATGAACACAGCATCCGCGTGCCGATGATCATGAAAGGCCCTGGAATCCCCACGGGTAAGGCATTTCCGGGCTTTGTGTACCTGAGCGACATTGCCCCAACACTTTACGATATGCTAAAGATCAAGGCTCCACCAACCACCGAGGCCAGAAGCTTCGCCACTGCGTTTAAAGATCCAGGCTTTCGATCCAGATCCTTTATCTATAATGTTTACGGACACTGGAGCCGCTCTATTAAAACCAATGATGGATTTAAACTTATCCTCTATAATGTAGATGGTCAGCAACGTCAGCAACTGTTTGATCTGAAAAAAGATCCCTGGGAAACAACAGATCTATCCGATAAACCTGCTTATCAGCAAAAGATCAACCAGCTGCGCACACAACTGCAGCAGGATATGCAGCAAACCGGTGATGCGCTACAGTTAGAACTTCCAGACTGGGGCCGGTCTGCACACAGCTGGAGGGGAAGAGGTAGTTGAATTATTTACGTTTCTCCAGTAACCGCTCCAGCAATACCAGCTGGTTTTCTGTCCGTACACGATTCTGACCGGGATAGGCGGAACCATAATAAGCATCGTTATTCAGATACGAGGTAAGGAAACGCAATGCCTGCATATAGATCAAAAAGCAGCCCGCATAAAAAAACTGCCCCCGCTCTTCTTCCGATAAATGATCACGCATCTCTTCCGAATAGCCATTCACAATAGCAGTGAACATATCGTCTCTGACTTCGATCTTGCTGAAATCTTTTTCTTCTTCTGATACAGGCGATAAATAGGTACGCATCATATCGCCCACATCGCTGATGAAATATCCGGGCATCACCGTATCCAGATCGATCACACAGAGCCCTTTATCCTGTTGATCAAACAAAACATTGCTGATCTTGGTATCGTGGTGGGTTACCCGTATGCTGAAAGCAGGGGATGAGCAGATACGATTGTATGTATCCACAATATCCGTATGGGATAGCAGTCGGCGCGTAAGTGCTGCTGATTCCTTTATCCGTTCCGGATTTCCATTTTTTAATGCATCTTGAAACTGCTCAAACCGCAGTGTTATGTTATGGAAATCCGGGATTGTTGTTCGCAACCGACTGGCATCTAAACCTGTCAGCAGGCGTGTGAATCGGCCAAACTGTTTAGCCGCCTCATACGCCTGATCCGCGGTTTGCACCACATCAATAGAGTGAGAGCCCGCAACAAACGCAAACAAACGAAAATATCCGCCTTCCGGCAGATAGATCAGGTTGCTCCCATCTGTAGAGGTCATCGGCCTGGTAAACAGGTAGTCCGGGTGCGTCTGCTCCAGGTATTCCCCGATGAGCTCCAGATTAAAGGCAATAGCTTCCGGTTCTTTAAAAACCGCATGGTTGATGCGCTGCAGGATGAAGTCGCCTTCCGGAGTGGTAACTTTCCAGGTATGGTTGATCAGGCCGCTGCCAAACGAGGTAATAGCAGCCGTTTGTTCAGAAAATCCATAAGCTTGTAACAGTTGGGGTAGTATCAGGTCAGAAAATCCCGGCAAGGAAGCGTACGACATACAAAGATGATTATATCCTGATAAAGGATGAAACTACAATAATGAAATTCAAATGTACCGAAAAATGAATCAGCAGATGTATTCAATCGATTGCACAGCATCCGCCAGCTTCCACTTCAATAAAGTATATTCGAGTGCCCACAAACCCATATATTTAACGAACAATTCTCCTCTTATGCACGCTTCGCCCAAAAACAACTCCTCCGCCATGGTCATCATGGCTGTTCTCTTCTTCGTCTTTGGCTTCGTTACCTGGCTCAACGGTCCGCTGATCAGCTTCGTGAAACTGGCCTTCGCCCTTGATACAGATTCCAAAGCCTTCATGGTGACCACCGCGTTTTACCTTGCTTATTTCTTTCTGGCTTTACCGTCTTCCTGGATCCTCGAAAAAACCGGCATGAAAAAAGGCATGGCCTTCGCCCTTGGC
>CANHUD010000343.1 GCA_947463665.1 Sphingobacteriales bacterium | reverse complement strand
TGCGGCTTATAATCCAGCCGATGCCCTTCCGGTAATTTCTGCGTAACATGGATCAGATACTCATCGCCCGAAACCTGATCGGGATTTTTCCACCAGCAAACCCGTGCATGCTTACGTAAGATCTGCTCCTTATCCCGAAACTCAAATCCTTCAGGCAGACGAACCTCCCTCCCCTTCAGCGTATCCTCGATCAGCTCGTACTCCGGCGTATGCTTCTGATGCCCGCCATGCAGCAGAAAATCGTTCAGTTTACCCTTAAACTCCTGTTTCAGCCTACTGATATGCGGCTCATGCCACATGGCATGGACCACGCGCAAACCTCCAAGATCCAGCATCAACGGAAGTCCTTTCATCCAGGCCATAACCTCCCCCCACTCCTGTGGATGATCGGCATAGGCCGCCAGGGTTTTGGCAAATCCTCTGACATGATCGTTGTTTCGCTTCCGTAAATATCCGCCCTTCTCATCTTCTGTATAAAAAGCAATGGCATTGAACTCATGATTGCCCATCACCATGTGTGCCTGGTCATTTTCCACCATACGCCTTACCAGCCCCACCGTTTCCCGGATCTTAGGTCCACGGTCTACCAGATCGCCTACAAAAACTGCTTTGCGCCCTCCGGGATGCCGGTAAACACCGTCTTCACAGATATATCCCATCTTACGCAGTAATCCTTCCAGTACATCGTGGTAGCCATGAACATCCCCTATAATATCATATCCGGTTAACATAACAAAACCATTTAATCAAACACTATCAATCAAGCTCAAACGGGAAATTTCGCCCCACTTTCCGCATCATTCGCTCCATGGTATCGTTCGCATCCTGGAACACGCCTTCATTCATCTCCTTGAAAAAACGCCATAAGAGCTCTCCATCGTTCTTCCCATATAAATTCAAGGTCAGCGCCCCTGAACCGGTTGTTGCAGCAGCGCCAAAAATCACCGCTTTCGCCAGCGCTCCGGCCTCTGAACTGGTCTTGCCATAGTTCCAGTCGCACTTCAATATTCCATCCACACCCAACAACGCACATAGTGAATCAGCCAGTACGATGTCCAGTTCATCCTTTTTATAAAACCCGGCTTTTTTCAACAGGGCATTGGTCCGGTTCGGATCCTGGAACGTTACCGAAAACTTATCCGCCTTGCGAAGCAGGTAGGTGTACATACCGGTCTGGTATTCCGGACGGGCTTTTTCTTCCTCATCTTTTACCATATCCAGTGTCATATTCTTGGGCAGTTTCTTATACGATACCGTAACATTGAAAGGCAGAATGGCCACGGTTCTCATTTTTGCCTTCTCCCGATCCAGATTGGGGGAGCTGAACACGCGTTTTGCAGCCTCGATCTGGGCCATTCCGCTGGTGGCGATCAACAGCACCAGGGCAGATAAAAAGATTCGTCTCATGTGCTTTGTTTAGTCCCCAAAAGTACAGCAGCCAGTCGAAAATGACCTCTGTGATTACATGAACGGTGACCTAAAATCAAAAAAATCGATTCTTATAGCACTCCAAACGAATTCCATCACACCAATTCCCCCGGATTGCCCTGGGGCAGGTATACGGTAAATGTAGCTCCAACACCTGATTGACCCACAGCTTCAATAAATCCATGGTGGCGCTCAACGATCTTCTTGCAAAGTGCGAGCCCTAATCCGGTTCCTTCATAGGCATCCTTGGAATGCAACCGTGAAAAACTATTGAAAATCTTTTCTGCATATTCCTGCTCAAAACCGATTCCATTGTCGCGCAACTCAATGCAGGTATACAATTTCCCAACCCGATTTACAACTGAAGAATGTACCTCAATCTCCGGAACCTGTCCCGGCTTCAGAAACTTCAGCGCATTGCTCACCAGATTAAAAAATAATTGATAAATCAATACCGGCGCCCCTTTCACCATCGGTAAATCCTTATAATAAAGTCTGGCTGAAGTCTGCTGAATACGAACCTCCAGATCCGCTTCAATATTGGAAAAAATTTCATTCAGATCGAATAGTTCCGTTTGTTGTAAGGTCCCATTGATCATCGAATACTGCAAAACACCATCCACCATCGAAAACATCCGGTTCGCGGCACTTTCGATTTTTTCCAGATACAGCCTCGCTTTTTCAGGCAACTCATCCCCATACTCATCCCGTAAACGCGAGCCAAAGATCTTGATCTTACGCAAGGGCTCTTTCATATCATGAGAGGCTACATGGGCAAATTGCTGCAAATCCTCATTTGACCGCTGTAATTCTTTTGTTCGCTGTGCAACCAGCATCTCCAGCCGCTCAGCAGAAGTCTTCTGTTCATGAATATCTGAGCAAACACTGATCCATCGAACGATCTCTCCCTGTTCATCCCGAATCGGTTCTCCCGTCATATTGTGCCACCGATACTCTCCGTCTCGGTTTAACAATCGTAATACATCCCGGATGGGCTCTTCTGTATGTAAACCCTTTCGCCAGATGGAAGCTATTCTCCGCAAATCATCGGGATGCAGGATTTTTTGCCAGATATCACGCCCTCCATTTTTCAATCCCGAATATTCCTCCCATCGCTTGTTACTGAACTCACATTCTCCCTCCCGATTCATCAGCCATACCAGCTGGGGTATGGATTCTGCCAGTAAACGCATCTGCTGCTCACTCCGCTGCAGCTCCTGCTCTATTAACTTTTTACCGGTAACATCCTGAATAACAGCAACCGTATGTATCAGCCGGCCATTCCTGTCAAAAACAGGATTACCGGAGACCAGCCCCCACACCACATTTCCATCTTTCCGAATGTATTGCTTCTCCTGAACCAGAATCTTGCCATGATAGACCAGATCATGGAATTTCTGAACATGTAAACTCCTGAAATCCGGGTGGGTCACCTCGTCAATGGTCATCCTCAAAAGCTCTTCCAGAGAATACCCTAAAAACTGGGCAAATGCCCGGTTCGCCCGGATAAACTGTCCGTGCACATTTGTTTCCACCAAACCGGCATTGGATATCTCAAAAATTGCCTTGAATTCAGCTTCCGAGCGCTGCAGTTTTTCAAGCATTAACCGCTGGGCATGAACATCCGTTGCCGTTCCATACCAATACGT
>CANHUD010000342.1 GCA_947463665.1 Sphingobacteriales bacterium | reverse complement strand
TCATCATCGACAACAGAATACGGGTCGTCATTCTCATGGCAATTCAATTATTGAAACAGAAAGTTAGGGAATTTGACGATGCATCCGTTCGCTATTCTGCTGATGACCTGGTTTTGTTCGTTTTTCCGTAATAGGTGCAAAGCGATGTGAGGCTGCACTGGCTGCATTTAGGGCTGCGGGCCAGACAAGTATATCGGCCATGCAGGATCAGCCAGTGATGAGCTTTGTGTACGAGTTCTTCGGGGATGTGTGCGATGAGTTGCTTTTCGGCCTGCAGCGGCGTTTTGGCCCTCGATGTGAGGCCAAGCCTTGCAGAAACACGGAACACGTGCGTATCCACCGCCATATTCGGCTGCTGGTCAATCACCGATGTGATCACATTGGCCGTTTTGCGCCCTACACCGGGAAGCTTCACCAGTTCATCTACGGTCATCGGCACCTCTCCGTTAAACGCATTCACCAGCATCTGGCCGAGCCCGATCAGGTGTTTGGTTTTATTGTTGGGGTACGATATGCTGCGGATGAGCGGGAAAAGCTCCTCGAAGGTAGCCTGTGCGAGTGCATACGGATCCGGATAGCGGGCGAACAGTGCCGGCGTGGTCATGTTGACCCGCTTATCGGTACACTGGGCAGATAAGACCACGGCTACCAGCAGCTGGTAGGGGTTATCGTACAACAGTTCCGTTTCCGCTTCCGGAATGTTCAGCTGGAAATGCTCCAGCACCTGCCGGAATTTATCCTTTTTCTTCATGGCTGCTATCCGATAAGATTAGTAAACCTTATCGTTCGCATAGCGCATGATGCGGTCGATGCTGCTTTTTTCGGGAGAAAGGCTAACGGTATCGAGTTCTTTAAGCGTAGCCTGAAAATGCTGGTACAGGTCACGGAGTGCACTGTCCTGTTCAATAGCCTCTTTGGTCCGGAGTGCTTCTTCAGCGCTCATTTCATTGTAGAAAAACCTGATCATGTCTTCAGTAGTCAAAACGTTCATAATCCTTTAATTACACCAGTAACAAAATAGTTGTTTGCCGGTTTTCAGGGAGTTGGGATTTGGCCTGGTTTTCGTTGGCCGCGGACTTGGTCAGGGATAGGAAAATGGATTGGGGGGGGGATTATACTGATATAAACGCGGCAATGTTTCCCATATTGTGTGGCGTAGAAAATTATTTTTCTTGTACCACAAAGACATCTTCATGGTCTTTTTTCATCCTGTATTTTTCCCGTGCTACTTTTTCCAGTGAGGCGGCATTCTGTTTGAAATGCAGGAGTTCTTCCCGTGTAGCCTGTATGCGTCCCTGGTAATAGGCTTTTTTTTCTTTCAGTTCACGGAGTTCCTGCCGGCGTTTCAGCCCCAGAACGATATCGTTATGGTCGAAGAAAAACATCCATACCACAAAAAAGGCACTGGCCAGCAGGTATTTGTTTGTCAGTCCGCGTAGAATGGGTTTCATATACAGGTGTTGGAATAGGAAAGGTACGCCAATATGCGGGCATAAAAAAAAGCCACACCGGAGTGTGGCCTTCTGATTTTCTTATCCTTATTTTTTGAAGCGGATACGTCCTTTGGGATAGATGGCATTGTCGCCCAGCAGTTCCTCAATGCGGATCAGCTGGTTGTACTTGGCCATACGATCGGTACGGGAAGCCGAACCGGTTTTGATTTGTCCGCAGTTCAGGGCCACGGCCAGATCAGCGATGGTGGTATCTTCAGTTTCACCGGAGCGATGGCTCATGATAGAGGTATAGCCATTGGTCTGAGCCAGTTGTACCGCGTTGATGGTTTCGGTTACGGTACCGATCTGGTTTACTTTGACGAGGATACTATTGGCAATGCCTTCGCGGATGCCGCGGTCGAGGCGCTTTACATTGGTTACAAACAGGTCATCGCCCACCAGCTGGCATTTGGAACCGATGGTCTCTGTATGTTTTTTCCATCCATCCCAATCGTCTTCAGCCATACCGTCTTCGATGGATACGATCGGGTATTTATTTACCCAGGTAGCCCAGTAGTCGACCATTTCATCTCTGCTGATCACTTTCTTCGAGCTTTTGTAGAACTTGTAGGTGCCATCGGCCTCATTGTACATTTCGCTGGTAGCGGCATCCATAGCGATACCGATCTGCTCACCGGGTTTGTAGCCGGCTGCTTCGATGGCTGCGAGAACCGTTTCGATAGCTTCTTCGTTGCTCTGGATTTCCGGAGCGAATCCGCCTTCGTCACCTACATTCGTGCTATAGCCTTTCTTCTTCAGAACGGTTTTGAGGTGGTGGAAGATTTCCACGCCCCAGCGCAGTCCTTCACTGAAGGTGTTGGCCCCAACGGGAACGATCATGAATTCCTGAAAATCGATTTTGTTATCCGCATGGGCACCGCCATTGAGGATGTTCATCAGCGGCATGGGCAGAACCGTAGCGTTCACACCACCGAGGTAGCGGAACAGCGGGAGGTTGCTTTCGGTAGCGGCTGCTCTGGCTACGGCCATGGAAACCGCGAGAGTTGCATTAGCGCCCAGCTTGCTTTTATTTTCAGTTCCATCGATTTCGAGGAGACGGGAATCGATGAACGGCTGTTCGTTTACATTCAGACCGATAAGTTGATCGGCTACGATCTCGTTCACATTTTCTACGGCTTTGAGAACGCCTCTGCCCATGTAAACGGATTTGTCTCCGTCGCGGAGTTCTACGGCCTCGTGTTTTCCGGTTGACGCTCCGGAAGGAACAGCGGCTCGTCCAAGAACGCCGTTTTCAGTCATCACATCCACTTCAACGGTGGGGTTACCCCGACTGTCAAGAATCTGTCGGGCACGTACATCTGTAATGTAGCTCATACTAATTTCAATTTGGTTGTTGGCTTATTGGCCAGCCTTGGTAAGGTTGCGGAAGATCGCTTCCAGGTCACGGCTTTCCGACTGCAAAGAAACGATATTCAGGTTATGCTGCAAAGCCATGGCCAGGAGTTGTTTGTTAAGTTGTTCCGTATCATCGGTATCGAGTGACCACGTATGGCTATCAAGGCGGTCTGCCGATCGAACTGAAGGTAATCTCCGGAGCCATTCTTCTTCCAGCACTTCCCGGAACTGCAC
>CANHUD010000341.1 GCA_947463665.1 Sphingobacteriales bacterium | reverse complement strand
GTTTTTCCGCTCTTCAATTCCATAATATACAGCTCCAGATCCCCGTCCCGCACACTGGTGAATACCATGCGTTTGCCATCGGGAGAAATGGTAGCTTCTGCATCGTAACCGGGTGTGTTGGTCAGCTGCTTCACGATCTTTCCGGTGGTATCGGCCATAAAAATATCCATCGATGCATACAGCGGCCAGATGTACCGGTTGCCGAATTTGGTACGGTCGGGCACCGGCGGACATTCATCGCCCCCCAGATGTGTGGACGCATACACAATATGTTTGCCGTCTTTCAGGAAATACGCACAGGTGGTGCGGCCTTTTCCGGTACTAACCAGTTTGGGGGTGAACACCTCTCCGGGTGCCTGCGGAATTTTCCCGATGTAGATCTGGTCGCACGGAATGCCTTCTTTCGCAAAGGTTTTCTGGAAGATGAGATGCTTGCCATCGAAACTGAAATACGCTTCGGCATTGTCGCCTCCAAATGTGAGCTGCCGGATGTTCTTCAGATGCGTTTCTTCGGGATAGGCCAGTGTATCAGCCGGTTGCGCCATCGCCGAAATACTCAGCATGGTCAGACAGAAAGAAAAAAATCGTTTCATATTTTCCTTGAATGAATAAGCTGCAAGGTACGCATATCTCCGCGCCTGCCGAATGATGCCTGTCATACTATTGTCATAACATCCTGTATTTTTGCGCATGACCCGAACGATTCTTTGCGCTCTCCTACTTGGACTGATGGCCTGCGGAAACCGAAAGGCAGCTGATGAGCCCACCGGCAAGCAGCGGCCCGACAGCCTCTCTATCCTCCGGGAAAGCCTGCAGCGCAACCCCGTGCAGCCGGCGCTCTGGCTGCAGCTGGCCCAGGGAGAACTCAATACCGGTGATACAGCCGGAGGTATCCTCAGCCTAGAAAATTATCTGCAGCATACACCGGAAGATGGGGCGGCCCGCCTCGAACTGGCCTGGCTGCTCGCGGATCATTCAGATAAAAAGGCACTGGCCCAGACCGATACCCTCCTGCTGGTGGGAGAACCCGAGGCCGCCCTCCGGGCAATGCTGATCCGGGCGATCTTTTACGGCAATACCAACCAGCCGGATTCCGCACTGGCCCTGCTGAATGCGGCCATCCTGCAAAATCACCAGTTCATCGATGCGTATATTGAGAAAGGGATCCTGTTGTTCGACCAGCAAAAATTTTCGGAAGCGCTGGCTACGTTTCAACAGGGGCTCCGCGTGAACCCCGCAGAACCTGAACTGTATTACTGGATCAGCGAAAGCTACCGGGCCCTGGGCAACAAAGCGGAAGCGGATGACTGGGCCCGAAAATATGAGGCCCTCAACTAAACAAAGCATCCTACCTTTGCCATATGTCAGTTATTATTGCGCCCTCTTTCCTGGCCTCCAATTTCCTGCGACTGGAAGACGAATGTTCCATGGTGAACCAGAGTGAAGCCGAATGGTTTCACCTCGATGTGATGGACGGCCGCTTTGTGCCCAACATCAGTTTCGGTTTGCCCGTGATCGAAGCCATCCGCAAAGCGACCTCCAAGGTCTGCGATGTCCACCTCATGATCGAAGAACCGGGCCTGTACGCCGAAGCCTTCAAAAAAGCCGGCGCCGATAACCTGACCGTTCATTACGAGGCCTGTCCGCACCTCCACCGCAACATCCAGCAGATCCGGAACCTGGGCATGAAAGCCGGTGTGGCCCTCAATCCGCATACTCCCGTGTCGCTCCTGAAAGATATTTTAGCCGATGTGGACCTGGTCTGCCTTATGAGCGTGAATCCGGGTTTCGGCGGACAAACCTTCATCCCGCACACGCTGAACCGGATCCGCGAACTCAAAGACATGATCCTCGCATCGGGCTCCTCTGCGCTGATTGAGATCGATGGCGGGGTTACGGAAGCCAACGCTTCTGCCATCGTAGGGGCCGGGGCCGATGTGCTCGTAGCCGGCAGCACCGTGTTCTCTTCTACCGATCCCATTGGAACGATCGGCCGGTTAAAAAAAGCCTGAGTCACGCATTCTAACCGATATCGTATTTTTAGCCGATGCCTTACATGATACGAACACTGTTCGCCACTATACTGCTGCTTTTCCCGCTGTTGCTCATCGCCCAGAAACAACCTGCTACGGTATCCGGGCGGGTGATCGATGAGCTGGAAAAACCACTGGCCGGCGTCAGCGTGGTGATCCTCGGTCGGGAGACCGGTGCCACCACCAATGATTCCGGTCGATTTACCCTTCGCGTGCCGGCAGGCAAACCACTAGCCTTAACGTTTAGTATGAGCGGCTATGTGCCGGCCCAACGGAATTTTTTTCTGAACGAAAAAGAAACCGAAACCGTGGTGGTGCGCCTCGAAAAATCCACCAAAGCCCTGCAGGAAGTGATCATCAGCGGGCAGCCCGACCGTCAGGAAACAGGCCTGATCCGCATCAACGCGCAGAACGCACTGGTCATCCCCTCCACCATTGGCGGCATCGAAAGCCTGATCAAAATATTTGTAGGCAGCAACAACGAACTGACCTCGCAGTACTCCGTTCGCGGAGGTAATTTCGATGAGAACCTCGTTTACGTGAATGATTTCGAGATCTTCCGCCCCTACCTCACCCGCTCGGGTCAGCAGGAAGGACTGAGCTTCATCAACCCGGAACTAACCGGAAAGGTTAGCTTCTATACCGGCGGCTTTCAGGCGAGGTACGGAGATAAGATGAGCAGCGTGCTCGACATCCAGTACAAGCGGCCGGTCCGCCAGGGAGGCTCCGTTTACATCAGTCTGCTCGAACAGGGTGCACACCTCGAAGGGCGATCCAAAAACGAAACCTTCAGCTGGATCATCGGCGCCCGAAACCGCTCCAACCGCAACCTGCTGGCCGCTCAGGAAACCAAGGGAAGTTACATCCCCCGATCTTCCGATCTGCAGGGCTTCTTCACCTGGCAGCCCGGTAAAAAATGGCAGTTCGATGCGTTCGTTAATCTTTCCGCCACCCGGTTTTCGCTCAGCCCGGAATTTTCCCAGCTGACCAGCTCGGTATTCTCTCCCCTCTTCAGCGCCAACATCGGCGTGGATATCTATTTTGAAGGAAGAGAAG
>CANHUD010000340.1 GCA_947463665.1 Sphingobacteriales bacterium | reverse complement strand
TTGCCCAACGCTGCTTTTCACCGGCAAGCACTTCATGCTGCTGCTGAAGCATTCGGATAGAATCTGCATAGGGCGTAGCTAATGCCTGATTAACCGGCACCTGATTAAAGAGCATTGGTGATGGATGAAACTGATAGAATGTGAACAGCAAAATACCGATCAGCAGAATAAAAAACTGCATCGGTACTTTGACCATCCCGTTCAAAAGCAGTCCCAGCCTGCTTTCACGATCCGATCTGGCGGTCAGAAATCGTCCCACCTGGCTTTGGTCAGTTCCAAAATAAGACAGGGCCAGGAAAAAACCGCCAATTATCCCGCTGAACAGATTGAATCGGTCGTTCCAGTTGAAGCCATTCTCCCCTATCCCGGTAGTAATGATGTTCATCTTTCCCATTTTGCCACCGATCTTCAACGCGTCCATAAATCCAACCCCCTCCGGCAGCATCCGCACACAGAGATACCCAGCCAGAAATAGACCGATAAATACGATGGTCAACTGTAGTTTCTGGGTATGTGCCACGGCCTTCGCTCCGCCGGAAACTGTATAAATGATGAGCAGCCCCCCCATCAGCGCATTGGTCCAGTATATATTCCAGCCCAACAGTGAAGAAAGAATGATCGCCGGTGCATATACACTGATTCCGGTTGACAAGCCCCTGGAGAGCAGAAAAAGGGCCGATGTGAGTGTTCGTGTTTTCACATCAAACCGTTTTTCCAGGAACTCATAGGCCGTGAACAGATTCAGTTTGCGAAATATGGGTACGAATGTTATACTGAGTACCACCATGGCAATGGGCAGTCCAAAATAGTATTGGACAAAACGCATCCCATCTGTATAGGCCTGACCCGGTGCAGATAAAAATGTAACTGCACTGGCCTGGGTACCCATGATCCCCAGTAAAACCAGGTACCAGGGCATTTCCCTGTTGCCCCTGAAATAACCATCAAGATCACGAGTCGAACGGCTCTTATACACTCCATAAAGGATCGTGAGCATCAGCGTAGCTAACAATACAACCCAGTCGATCGTTCTCATGAAAATTGTAGGGTAATAAGGTAAAACAACAGGATTTGTATAAGAAGAACAACCAGTACTGCTACATACCAGCCGTTCCACGATTTAAATAAAGGTGGTCTGTCATTCATTGTCTCTTGGTTTTGAAGATCTGTACAACAAAAATGCTACAATGATCCCGAGCAACAGCCCAAACGCGAGCTTTTTCATGAGCATTCCAATGATCAGTCCACCTACTATCCCTACAATCAGTCCTTTTTGTGTCATTTTTTGGTTGCATTTGGATTGGAAATCAGATTAGCGAACAGTCGGTACGCCCCCGGCACAGCCGCCGGTAACTGCCGGAAGAAAACCAATCCTGTGTAAATAAATCGTCCTTTCCCATAAGGGGCCATCAGCAGACTTCCCATCCGGTCAGTTGTTTCTCCCGGATCCTTCATTGCCAGAACAGGCTGGTATTCAGGTGCCCATTTCTCTCCAAAATAGATCCCTCTTTCCTGTACCCAGCCTTCAAAATCCTTCGATGTGATCTTATTTGGCCAGTTCAGCAGGGGGTGTTGAGGATCTGGAAAGCGTACATCACTTTGTTCATCCGTGATCCGACCGTTTGAGATCGACAAATCATAGGGGCCCAGTCGCACCCCCCTTAACGGACCCGCAAAATTGTTGGTATTGTACTGAACCAGCAATACCCCTCCTTTCTCCACATACCTCATCAGGGCCGTATGAGCGGCCGGTAACCAGGGATGAATATTATAGGCACGGATGCCGGTAACAAT
Source organism: Sphingobacteriales bacterium (assembly GCA_947463665.1). Lineage (GTDB taxonomy): Bacteria > Bacteroidota > Bacteroidia > Chitinophagales > Chitinophagaceae > Pollutibacter. Next base: position 1,297 of record CANHUD010000340.1, on the reverse strand, counting down.
CACATCATAGGAAGACAGGTTCTCACTCACCGTTTTCTCATCGAGATACGTAACATCGTATCCCAATTGTGCCAGTGCTTCCGGTATTTTATCACCTGCGCCCTTAATATATCCGGCCTTTCGGCCTGCTGTTTTTACATCCAGATTCAACACACTGATGCCATCCTGATAAAAATATTTTATCGGTGGGATGTGATCGTAATTAATGGTAGCCATAGCCAGATAATTGGCCTGATCAAACCGGTTATTCCGGTATTCCAGACTTGCCTGCAGCTGATCGGTTACCGTTGATTTCTTAAGACCGGCATTCGAATATGGAACCTGAAAATTACGCGTGGTTCCTTTGCTCAGCGCAAAAGGCAGATCCTTCATATCCTGCTGCCCTTTAGTACTAAAATTGTGAAGGGTAGCCCGTGTTGAATCTATGTTGGTAAAGGCGGTGGCCAAAACAGCATAAGCTTTCTCCTCAGCCTGATCCTTTCTAAAAATAAGTATTCCCGGATCTGTGTTCACGGTTACAGGTGGAACCACTACCAGTGGCTGGTACAATTCCCCTTTCACCGGGTCCGTCCGTTTGAACCAGACCGGTCGCCGGAAAGAAAACGTACCCCCTTCGATCTGAACAGAAAAATCGGCCTCAAAAGAAGGCTTGTTCTCCGGCTTTCCGATCAGCTCCTGATCAGTGATCTGGAATGCCCCTTTATCCATCGGTTGCTGCAACCAGTATGGTTGTGAAATGGCCGTAGTTTCCGGGATCGGCAGCTGCTTTTCCCACGCGAGCATCCTGTTGTTCGGGAGTATGCTAGCCAGACTGGTATCAAAAGCATGCAGGGTTACCCGATTCAGTCGCATAGACACATTGCTGCGATTGATGGCGCTGATGGTGAAGCGAAGCGAATCTCCCTGAACCACATAGGGCTGCTGGGAAGATGCTTCAAGATACAAGCCGGAACAGGCCATGATCAACTCCTGTATTTCCGAACACTTCTGTTTTTTCCAATATAGATCAGGTAATTGCTCCACCTGCTGGTACAAAGCAATGAGCCCTTTTACGGATGCGGAAGGGTTATGATGCTGAAATTGCTGGATGAGCGCAGAGATTTGTTTTTCGATGTCAGAACCACCTTCTATTCTGCTCCAGTTGGTCTGAATACCATCCATAAGTGTTTGTTTCATGGGCTCTCCGTCCGACAAAACAAAAAATTCTGTACTGGTTCCTCTGCCGGCTGGTACGCCAAAACCCTGACTTTTATGCTGGCTCCGACTTTCAGCCGCGATTTCTCCGTACCCCTTACCC
>CANHUD010000339.1 GCA_947463665.1 Sphingobacteriales bacterium | reverse complement strand
TTTATTCCGGGTCATGCCCGTTCCGGAAAAACGGCCAGCTTTACACCACAGCCGAACAACGCGAAGGATTTCTGGAATACAGGTGTTACCAATAACACGAATGTTAGCTTTTCTCAGGGCAATGGTGCCGGACAGAGCCTGCGGGTTTCTTACAGCAACCAGAGCATCAAGGGTATGCTGGAAAACAGTAAATCTGTTCGTCACAACCTGAATACTGCGTTCAGCATGGACATGGGCAAATACATCACCGTAGGTGCCAATGTGAACTATACCAACCAGCTGATCAAGGGTGATTTCTCTGATGGCTATGCGAATAACTCTGCGGGTAACTTCAGCCAGTGGTTCCACCGTGATCTGGATATTGACATCATGCGTGAACTATCCGGTCTGAAAACACCTATCGGAACCTTTGCTTCCTGGAACTTCAGACGTAACCCCAATGCCTGGAATCCTGCTGCTCCGCAATCCAGTGCATATGCAGCCAACTACTGGTACAATCCGTTCACATTCTTCCAGAACATCAATCCGGTACAGCGCCGCGATCGTTTGTATGGAGACGTGAACATGACCATTAAGTTCAATAAGCATTTCCGCTTTAAAGGAGCGATCCGTAAGGATCAGTTCGGTGGTAATTCAGAGACTATTGTACCTATTGAGTTAGAGCGTTCTGGTGGTCAAACCGGCTATCTGGCGAGTTACAGCACCAGCAATACCATCAACAACGAGTGGAACTTTGAAGGGGTAGCTACTTACAACCAGACATTTGGTGATCTGGCGGTTACCGTGAATGCAGGTGCCAATCGTCTGGATATTCGCAACAGGGCAGTAGGCGCCAATACCAACAACGGTCTGAATGTGCCGGGTTTGTATGCCATCACCAACTCCAAGACCACTCCTACCATTTCGAACAGCCGTTCTGACCAGCAGGCGAATTCTCTGTTTGCATTTGGTGATGTAGAATATAAGAAATACCTGAGTCTGACATGGGCGGTGCGGAACGACTGGTTCTCTACCCTGCCGAATGGTAACAATGCCCTGCTGTCTCCATCTTTGGGTACTGCGTTTGTGTTCACGGAATTTACCAAGAACATCAGCTGGCTGAATTTTGGTAAGGTGTTTGGGTCATGGGGTAAGAAGCCAAAGACGCTCGGTCCTTATGCACTTAACCTGAACTATTCTGTTAATCCGCTTCTTTGGGGAACCAACTTCCTGATGTCAACACCGAATGGTACTCCGGATGCGAATCTGCGCGGAGCCTTGACCACTACCTGGGAAGCCGGTGTGGATCTGCGTATGTTCGACAACAAGCTGCGCATGAATCTGGTGTATTACAATGAAGACAATAAGGATGAGCCTCTGGGTGTTGCCGTGAGTGGTGTGAGTGGATTTACCTCACAGACCATCAACGCTGCAAGAGTAAGCCGTCAGGGTCTGGAACTGGAACTCGGTGTAACCGCACTGAAATCCAAGAATCTTAACTGGGATATCAGCACAACTGCCGGTTACATCCTTGACAACAAAGTACGTGCACTGGCTCCTGGTCTGACCAGCTATACACTGGCCGGCGGGTCTTTCGGTACACGTTTTGCCCGTGCGTTCCACTTTGTGGACAAGCAGTGGGGTATGCTGAGAGGTGGTGGTATCCGTCGCAGTGCAGATGGCAAGCCGCTTCTTACTGCCGATGGACTTTACCTGGGCGATGCTACCAAAGAATGGGGATCTGTTGTTCCCAAGCTGACAGGTGGTCTCCAGAACTTTGTATCTTACAAGAACTGGAATCTGGCTATGACCCTGGATTATCAGGTAGGCGGAAAGTTCTTCTCGCTGTCTGAGCAGTGGGGAACTTTCTCCGGACTGCTGGAAACAACTGCCGGTTTGAACGACAGAGGCAAGCCGCAGCGTGATCCGGTTTCTGCCGGCGGTGGTGTACGTGTAGTAGGGGTTGATGCTGCCGATGGCAAAACGCCTGTGGACAAGTACATCGAAGCATACGATTATTACCATCAGTTCTATTTCCAGCAGGTTGCTGAGCCATTTGTACATAGCCTGAGCTATGCCCGCGTACGGGAATTGAGTCTGGGATATACTATTCCTACCAACAAACTGGGTAAACTGAAGAATGTATTCCAGGGTGCTAATCTTTCTGTAACCGGACGCAACCTGTTCTTCCTCTATCGTGACACCAAGAACTTTGATCCTTCAGAGATCAGTGGTGTGTTTGGTGAGGACGGTAACCTTCCTGGTTCACGTTCCATCGGTTTCAACCTTAAACTTAATTTCTAAAACCCTCTAATCATTTATCATGAAAAAAATGACTATTAAAAATGCTGCGCTGGCATTAGGGGTTTTGGCAACCCTGTTCACGGGATGCTCTAAAAGCATTAGTGATTTCGGTGATATCAACAAAAACCCGAATGCTACTACGGTTCCCATTACGTCGGCCCTGCTGACAAACGTGCTGGCCAATACCGGAGGTTATGTATGGGGCGATGGTATCAATACCACTGCCGGTCTGTACTGCCAGTATATGTCGGAAACTCAGTATACAGACGCATCCCGTTATGCCACTCCCACCATCAACTGGGATGGAATTTATGCCGGAGATCTGTATGATCTGCAGAACATCATCAATGTAAATACCGATGCAGCTACTAAGGCGACTGCCGCCCAGTTTGGTTCTAACAACAACCAGATAGCGGTTGCCCGGATTTTGAAAGCGTACATCTTCAGAATGCTGACGGATGCCTACGGTGATATCCCTTATTTTGAAGCACTGAAAGGAAAAGGTACCATTGCGTATGACAAGCAGGAGCAGATCTATCCTGATCTGATCAAGGAATTGAAAGCTGCTGTGGCTCAGTTCGATGGTGGTGCACTCGTTCAGGGTGATGTTATGTTCAACGGTAATGTGACCAAGTGGAAGAAGTTTGCCAATTCGCAAATCGCTATCATCGCGCTGCGGATGTCTAAGGCGAATGCAGCCTCAGGTAAGACGGAATTCGCTGCTGCACTGGCTGCCGGTGTGATCGATAACAATGCCGACAATGCAACGATCGTGTATCCTGGTGGTAACTACCGGAACCCGATTTACAATTACTATG
>CANHUD010000338.1 GCA_947463665.1 Sphingobacteriales bacterium | reverse complement strand
CCCTATTATGCCTTCCACCTGCTCCAGACTACCCCCGATGCCCTCTGGCTGCTCGGTGCCATCTTCCTCTGTACCACGGGTGCCGAAGCATTGTATAGCGACCTCGGCCATTGCGGACGGGTCAACATCCGCGTTACCTGGGGATTCGTGAAACTCACGCTGCTGCTGAATTACCTCGGACAGGGAGCCTACCTGCTCGCCAACCGCAAAGGCATCCTGATCGATGCAGCCTTCCGTGAACAAAACAACGTAAATGCCTTTTTCGACCTTATGCCGGGATGGTTCGTGATCTTTGGAGTGATCATCGCTACCAGTGCCGCTATCATCGCCTCCCAGGCCATGGTTTCCGGATCGTTTACGCTGATCAGCGAAGCGATGCGGCTGAACCTCTGGCCCCGACTGAAAATCGTGTACCCCTCCGAAGAAAAAGGACAATTATATATTCCCGCAATTAACACTACACTGCTTGTCGGTTGTGTGGGAGTAGTGCTCTATTTCCGGGAATCTTCCCGCATGGAAGCGGCCTATGGACTGGCCATCATCATCACCATGATCGCTACCACCATGCTGTTCGCCAACTATCTGGTGCTTCATCGGGTGAAATCGGTGCTCATCTACCTGTTCCTTGGGGCCTATATCCTCATCGAACTGACCTTCCTCACCGCCCTCCTGCAGAAATTTACCCATGGAGGTTACATCACCCTTATGGTCGCATCGGTTTTCTTCATCGTGATGTATGTATGGTTCAAAGCCCGAAAGATCAAAAATCGTTACGTTGAATTCGTTAAACTCGATGAATATCTGCCCATCCTGCAGGAACTCAGCAACGATACCACTATCCCCAAATACGCTACCCACCTGATCTACCTGACCAGTGCCAATAACCCTAAAGAAATAGAACATAAGATCACCCACTCCATCCTCAACCGAAAACCGAAACGCGCTGATCTCTACTGGTTCGTGCATGTAGATACCTTAGATGATCCCTACACCTGCCAGTACGAGGTGCAGACCATCATCCCCAATGAAGTGATTCGCATCGAATTCAAACTGGGCTTCCGCGTGGAACCACGCATCAATCTCCTGCTCCGCAAAGTAGTAGAAGATATGGTGGCCAACCACGAGGTGAACATCGTCAGCCGCTACGAAAGCCTGCAGCGAAACAACATCGTAGGAGATTTTGAATTCGTGGTAATGGAAAAATTCCTCAGCCAGGACAATGAACTGCCCTTCGGCGAACAACTGGTGATGAAAATCTATTTCATGCTCAAAGAAATCAGCCTATCCGAAGAACGCGGATTCGGTCTCGATCCCAGCAATGTGGTGGTGGAAAAATTCCCGCTGATCGTTGCTCCGGTGAAGAATCTGAGGTTGAAGAGAGTGGAGGAATAGAGATTGGTGATTAGTGATTGGTGATTGGTGATTAGAGGGTTATGGCACTCGAAAGCGTGAGTGCCTTATTCTGCTTACTCCCTCCGTAAATAGGATCCTGGCTGATCAGCCAGCGCCCTTCCATGCGCAACAGCCAGCCTTTCATAACCTCATAATCCGCATTCACCGATAACCCACCAGTCCGGAATCCTTCCGGCTGAACCGATGGAATAATCACCGAATGCCGGTCGCGGTATTGTTCCATCCTAATGGCTATAGAGAGTTTTTCAGAAGCTTTGTATCGGAGGATCGCTACCGGACTATACCAGGTGGCTACAGACCGATGGCCGACCCACCGCTGCTGCATACCCAGATCAAATCCAATTGTCATGGCTATTCGATCAGATAAAGTGACTACACTATACACATTATGAAATAGTCGGTGCAATCTTGCTGTATCTGGTTCATCACTCCCCAGAAAATTACTGTAGTTGAACGTTGCTTTGTCCGACAGCTTATACTGAATCTGCATACCCATACTGGGTTTCAGATGGGTTCGCCGAATCCTTATCCGCTGCCATCCGTTTAATACCAACCCGGCAATTATCCATTTCCCGGAATTTGAGGTATAACTTACCCTTGCCCCACTTTCAAAATACGGCGAATTCTCCGCCAATAAACTTCTGGTAAGATTCCAGTTATCCTTCCCAATGGCACTTTCAAACCCTATATGCGATGGGAAAATCCCCACATCCAGCCACCAACGCCGGTTCTCCGATAATCGAACCCCCACATTCGCCTCCAAAACATGACGATACAACCCGGGTTCAGCCGCGTAATTCGACTGCATATAACTTCCTGCCGCCAGGGCCGCATTGCCCCTCACCCACTCTCCTCCGTATGAAGCCCTGACCAACCCAAGATTCAAGGTCGGCCTTCCATGCCGGTTGAAATTATACAGAAAATCCGGACGTCTTCCATTCACAGGCCTCGCCACATCCCAACTCAGGTAGCCCTCGGCATATCCGCTGAACTGCCATTTCCGAATAACCGTACTATCCTGAGCAGCTAGTACCTGATGAATACTCAAAATAAAAAGAAAAAAAACCTGCTTCACATTACCTGTTTAAAAGTTGTAACGTACAACCCTCGGCATCAATGTCCATGCGGTAAGTCCCTCCACTGATCAACGCATAATTCGGTGTATCATGACTCACGGGAAAATGGAAACATACGGGAAAATCGTACTCCTTAACGTGCTCCTGTAACACTTCCTCTATGGTTTGTCCGAATGGAATAGCAGTGTCTTTAGTGTCTGTAAATCCTCCGAAAATTAGACCCGTCAGGCCTTCCAGCTTGCCAGCCCTCTTCAGCTGGTACATCATCCGATCGATATTATAAATATACTCACCCACATCCTCCAGAAATAAAATAGCTCCTTGTGTGTCCACTTCTGAAGGCGTGCCGATGAGATGCGCCACCAGCGCCAGATTCCCGCCTACCAGTGTTCCAGTTGCCTTGCCCGGCCGGTTGAAAGGATGTCCGCCTACCACATACATAGAATCCTTTCCGGTTAGCATATCACGTAGAGATAGCACATACGGACCTTCCGATCCCCCATCGTTGAAAGCATTGGCCATAGGCGCATGCAGCGAAGCGATGTTGTACTTCGCCAGCAGATGCGCATGTAAAATGGTAATATCACTGAAACCGATGATCCATTTCGGCTGCTG
>CANHUD010000337.1 GCA_947463665.1 Sphingobacteriales bacterium | reverse complement strand
GGTATACGTATCTTTCAGACTCTTTTCAATTAAAGCTCTTGGAGTAAATTTCGAAAGCAACCTCGCTACGCCCGGCATGGAGGCAAGTTTGAAACCCAGGTTTCCTTTTTCATTCTTCCTCGGATATCCTGCAGCATCAATTAATACCAGTCCCTGCACGCGAACAGTATCTTTCAGCGCTGCGTTCCACGCAATCAGCCCACCCAGTGAATTTCCGGCAAATATTGCCTTCTTAATATCTAATTTAGTTAGTAATGAATCAATGACCATTACATGAAGATCCGTTGAATACGCTCTGGAAGGGTTAGCGCCGGTCAGTCCGAAAGCCGGCAGATCCAGACGGATCAGTCTTTTGGAAGAACGCATACGATCTGCCAGACTATCCCAGGTATGTAAACTGGAAGAAGTACCATGGATCAGCACCAGTGGAATAGAATCAGTTCTCGGGCCTTCATCCTTGTAATGCACTTTCATGCCCATGATGGACATAAAAGAGGAAGCAGAATCGCTGTATTTCTTTTCAATCTCCGACGCGGAAATATCCGGTTTGTATAGTATGACCAGCGCGATGAGTATGATCGCAGCAATCGATCCTAAAACTTTTTTCATTACTTTAAGTTGATAGAATACACAACAGCGTGTTTAGCCGGATAGTTCGCAGAGGGCTGGATAAGCAATCCATCTTTGGTCTGTTTCCAGCTGATCTTTTCCGTACTGCCCATCATCTCTATAGATTGAATGGTCTGCCCCGCAAGGCTTTTCATCAACACGGGTTTAACAGGATGATCCAGTGCAATCGCGAACAACCGATCGCCTTTGGTAGTATAGCGGATATCCTCTGCGGTGAAAGGCTTGTCTTTATCATCACTGAAAGAGCCGCCGGCCACGCGGGTAGGTCCTTCTCCAAAGATTTTCCAGGGTCTTGAACCATAGATCGCATCACCGTTCACATTCAGCCAGTCGCCCACGGCAAGCAGCATTTTCTTTTCCTCTTCGGTGATCGTACCATCGGGTTTGGGACCGATATTCAGCAGCAGTACGCCGTTCTTGCTCACAATATCGATCAGGTTATTGATCAGGTATTTATCGGATTTGAACGTGTTGCTATTGGTATATCCCCAGGAGTTATACCCGATGGCATCATCGGTTTGCCAGGTTTCCTTACGAATATCGGTGAGCTTACCACGTTCAATATCCAGCATGGCCGATTTGCCGCGGTAGGATTCGTTCTTGTAATTGATCACCACACCTTTGTTCCATTCGAGACCCTTGTTGTAGTAGTACGAAGCAAAACTTTTGCGATAGGGCTCCAGTGCCGGTTGTTCGATCCACCAGTCGAACCAGAACAACTGCGGCTGGTATTTATCAATCAGCTCGATGTTCCGCATAAGCCAGTCGTTCATAAATTCCGGACTCATCGTTTCATTTTCTTCTCTTGCCGGTCCGTAGAGATCCTGGTATTTCGGATCGATGACATCGGAGTGGAAAGCCCGGCCATGGTTGAAGAACCACCAGTGTTCGATCCGGTGCGAGGAAAGTCCGAATACCAGTCCGGCTTTTTTGGCTGCAGCAGCGATCTCCCCTACTACATCCCGCTTAGGGCCCATTTCATAGGCATTCCAGCGGGAGAGGGCCGTTTTGTACATCGCAAATCCATCGTGATGTTCCGCTACCGGCACTACGTATTTTGCACCTGCTTTTTTAAACAGGTCCACCCATTCTGTAGCATTGAATTTCTCTGCCCGAAATTGAGGAATGAAATCCTTGTAGCCGAACGTATGATGCGGACCATAGGTGGCTACGTGATGTTTGAATACTTTGTGAGCCGTATCGTACATATTCCGCGGGTACCATTCACTATCGAAGCCCGGAACCGAATACACGCCCCAGTGGATGAAGATCCCAAATTTGGCATCCTTGATCCAGTCGGGCAGATCATAACGCTGTAAAGACTCCCAGGTGGGCTGGTAACGTGTTTGGGCAGAAAGCTGGCCTACACACGCCAGCAGGGCAAGGCAAAGGATCCATCGTTTCATACCCTAATATACAACTTTTCACCCCGACCTTGGAGGTAACGACTTAGGAGATCAAAAGGCCTGCATCCAGAGGGTGAGTTGTTTGGACCTTGCGTTCATGTAGCTGAATTTTTCCAGATCCTTCAATAGTTTAGCCGGATCTGTAAATTTTGTACTGGCTTTTACGGGCGATTTGATCACTGGGTCACCAAGTTCAACTTTTGTGGCGAACAACGTGAGAGAAAGCCTCGGTACGGCTATACCCAGAATCATACCCGGCAATCCGTGAAATCGTTCCGGACCTCCGGCAACCGTGATCTCATCGGTATAAAAAGCCACCACCACCACAGAATCACAAATAGTGGTCAGCGCTTTCTTACATTCGAAACCGGCGATCTCGCGCGTTTCCCCGGTGTACTTCCAACGATATGTCCGCAGGTTTTCTTTCCAGACATACTGCTCCATGAACGTATAGACTTTGACCTGGTTTCGTTCTGCCAGCTGTGTATACGTATAGTCTGAATTGTCAGGCTTCAATTGCTGCAGCAAAACTTTTCGCTCGGTATCATCATCACTTATTCTGTAGATCGATTGCTGCGGAGTGAAGGATAACTCAAACTGATTGACCAGTACCTTCGGCACCAGTTTCCGGACCTCCTCAAAGAATGTGTTCATTTTCTCCTCCCCCCGTAAACTTTCTTCCAACGCAAACTGATTGACACGTCGCTCAAAAAAAATCTTTCCCCGATCGATGAATCGAACCTGTGCATAGGAACTTATCCAACAAAATATCCCAAGTAACCCAATCAAAAATTTCTGTTTCATACATCACTTATTTACAGCTGCTGCTGATTTGTTCTTGAAATTGTAGGTAAGCGTAAACATCACATACCGACGAATCGTATTATAGGTCATCTGCGAAAGGAAGTTGGTATAGACATTCCGCTCCACATTCTGGTTCTGATTGAACAGATCAAAAACAGAAATCTTGCCCTCGAGTGCATCATTTTTGGTTAGTATCTTTCGTATACTGGGTGTTACGCGGATAATTTGTACCGGTGAACTGAATATCGAATTGCTGCCGTATCGGTC
>CANHUD010000336.1 GCA_947463665.1 Sphingobacteriales bacterium | reverse complement strand
TGGCGCCGCAAACGGGTATTAAGAATTTCCTGGAAAAAATCGCCGGCACCGGCGAGAAACGGATCATTTATTGTTTGTTCCGCCCAGTTCTGAACATCAGCCGTGGAGATGGCATCGGGTATCAATATTCCGGACTGGCTGGATATTGATGCTACGGAATGTACCGGAAGCGGGCCTGTTAGCAATTCTCCTACGCGGGCGCTGGTCCTCGGGAATTCCGGATCACGGGCAAAGATCGTTTCGTTTAGTACTACCCTATTTACATAATACAAACCATTTTGTATAGTACGATGCAGGGATGGATTGGCGGGCAGGAAAAGAACCCGATTTAGTTGCAGGTATTTGAGCGCCAGATTGAGTTCTTCAGTGATGTAACCGCGCAGGACAGAATCTGTTTTTTTGTAAAGAAGATCCCCCGGCTGGAAATGGAGGACTTCATGAAACAACCTGGTTCGTTCCAATGCCTGATCTATTGATAAGGAGCGGCTGTCCACATTGTAGACCACTACATCCGCATCCCGATCTTTAACCGGTTGGGTGTAAAGGTTGGTTCTAAGCCCCAATGCATGAGCCATTCCTGCCAGTTCTGCCGCTCCGGTTAGGTCATCGGCCAATACAAAAATCATGGTTTAAAAATACAACGATTTGATCGGGCCTGGCTTATTTTTCTACATGTAATAAGAGGCTGCCAATGACCCCAGCAACAGATGAAAGAAGGATTGTATGGTAAGTCTTAGCAGGTGCTTTCGGGTGCGCAGTTCCGGGTGGCGGTAGAGTTCGAGCGATGCCCGGACGATCAATAGCAAGGCTATGACGTTCAAGCAGATGGGAATCCATAGCCAGTCCGTGTTGTTTGGCAGACGCCGTACAAATGAATAGACGATATAGGATACCAGTCCGAGTGGAGATAAATAAGATGTATATGAGGGCATCGTTGCATTGATATTGGGCATGGCACAAAGATAGTGGATTGGGGATGTTTGAAGTCGTAATTTTGCATCATGCAACAGATCAATGCATCGGCCCTGCTTCATCCGATTCAGCGAACGCGGACAGCGTTGGGGTTCTTTTTTTTCATGCAGGGCATGGCGTTCGGGAGCTGGGCCAGTCGCATCCCTACTATCAAGACCAACCTGGCGCTGGGCGAGGCGCAGCTCGGATCGATCTTACTGATGCTGCCATTGGGACAAATGACCATGTTGCCCTTCAGTGGGCGGATCGTAGCCTACCTGGGCAGCCAGCAGGTGTTGCGGATTTCAGTGCTGTTGTATATAGCCGTACTAACGCAGATCGGGAATAGCAGCAGTGCATGGCAGCTGGCATTCTGGTTGTTTATGTTTGGTGTGAGTGGGAATCTGTGCAACATCGCTGTGAATACCCAGGGCGTGCAGACCGAGAAGTTATATGAAAGACCGATCTTTACTGCATTTCACGGGCTTTGGAGTTTGGGAGGATTTACCGGTGCGGCGTTTGGAGCGCTGATGATCCGGCTGGAGCTGATCCCTTTCTATCATTTTCTGATCGTCGCAGGGATAGTGGCTGCTTCAGATTTTTTTAACCATGGATTTTTATTGCCCAAACAGGCCATAACTGTTCCTCCAACCCGATTTTCATTCCGGAAACCAGATCCTGTACTGATGCAACTGGGGTTAGTTGCGTTCTGTAGCATGAGTGTGGAGGGATGCATGTTCGACTGGACCGGCATTTATTTCCGGGATGTGATTCAGGTGCCGGAGCGACTGGTACCGGCAGGATATGCATCGTTCATGATTGTGATGGCAACGGGAAGATTTACAGGCGATACGCTGGCGCTGCGCTTTGGAAGGAAGCGAATGGTACGCCTGAGTGGACTGCTGATTTTTTCGGGCTTGCTGATTCTCGTGACACTACCCTATCTGGTTAGTGGTATGATTGGGTGTATGCTCACAGGTTTTGGGGTGAGCAGCATTATACCGCTGACGTATAGTACTGCCGGGAAGGTGGAGCATGTACCGAACAGTATTGCCATTGCAACAGTTTCCGGGATCGGGTATTTTGGATTTTTGCTCGGACCTCCGATCATTGGGTTTGTGGCGGAGGCCACGGGGTTGCAATATTCTTTTTTACTAATGGCTGTAGCGGGTGTAGCAATCAATTTACTGGTAAGGAGGATTGGGTTGTTTGGATGATGCAGGCTTTGATTTTATCCGGAAATGGCATAGCTGGATAATCTGACATTTTTTATAATTAGAAATCAATTCTCTAGTTTGCTGTTCTACTCCCTCTTTAAGAGATCAACCATGAAAAAGACACTGTTATTCCTGCTGCTGAATATACTCTGTGTGATTAGTTTTGCGCAGAGTCGTCATATCTCACAGACAACCAAAAAGATCGTCTTTACACGAGATGGTGGAATATACCAGTGTTGTGGCAGTTCTCAAAATTTAGAATAAGACCATATCGTTCCCTTTTCTTGTGGTGGGCGAAGTAAGCCTTCCAATATTCAGTTACTTTGCCTGAAATGCAACCGCAGTAAATCAAACAGTTGCTACTGTAAAGTGCACGACAAAAGAGTGGGACATAATTGTTGTGATGGGAAGACCGCTTCCCAATCCAGCGGGTTTCAAAACTCAGGAAGAACATCCCAATCTGCGTCTCAGCAATGCGGAGGCACTACCAAGAAGGGTGACAGATGTAGAAACATGACCACTAATTCCAATAGCAGATGTCATCATCATCAATAAAATTCAATAATATGAATACGAACTTTTTATTTGCAGTTGATCCCAGTGCAGAAGAAATAATAGTATCAGCATCACCAAAAGGAAGCAATCAGATCAACTTTATTGAACGTATTGCCCATGAAAAAAACGAAGTTCTTTATCATGCTGTTATTACGCTGACCAGCATTACGAAATCGCCGGATTTTGATACTGCGATATTCAAGGCAATGGATAAAGTTTGTCAGATGGGGTATAAGAAATATGTTGAAAAAAGATGAAGTTATCATCAAATTTCAATCACATACTTCACCGCAAATAACCAGTCTCTCCTGTTATATCCATTCAGCAGTACCCCATAATTATCCTCCCCCTCTTTATGTTCGCGGTTCAATAATTTCTCGAGCTGCAAGCCGGCCTTCT
>CANHUD010000335.1 GCA_947463665.1 Sphingobacteriales bacterium | reverse complement strand
GGGTTCTTTTTCCTCTTCGAGCGATGAATTCCCGCGGATCCGGATCGATGTGCTGTCGGCCACCACCATTTCATTCAGCGCCGATGCCGGAGCGGCTGCCATGGCCATGACACGACCACTTTTGCGGAGTGCTTTGCTCCTTTCGTATACCTGTTCCGGTACCAGCCGGTCGGGCAGGCGATTCCAGATCAGCGCATCATACACGCGTTCCGGGATGGTTGCCAAAGGCAGAAAGCGGGTATTTCGTTCTTCTTCTGTAGTGGTGAAATTGGATTCTCCCGAAAGGGATCCGGGGAAATACCGGCGGAACATATCGGGGAAGCGCCACTCATGGTACCGATATTGATCGAGCGACGCATCGTACATGGAAGTCAGTAGCTCTGCCGCTACTTTTTCCCCTTTCGATCCCGATACCTTTACACTCCAGGATTCTGTGGCACCCGGCAGCAGCTTATCGCGATAGCTCTCTACTTCGATGTTCAGTTCTTTATTGTCCCAGGGCACTTCCACCTGAATGGTGTGGGTGAACAACCGATTGTCTTTCACAAATGCATACAACACGCCGTATCCTCCTCGGTCATCCTCCTGTGTTTTCAGCGTATCGGTAAACGAGCCGTTTAAGATCCTTGCAGGGCTGAAAGCCCAGTCCGGACTGCTTTTCTGCTCAGGGAACCGGAGCAGGAAAACATCAGAGGCCGCACTTCCGAGCGGAACGGTTACCGTTTTGCCGGGAGCCGATGCAAAACTGCCTTCCCCAGCCTGCAAATAGCGGGGGGAGGCCTGTGCATCCACCCGGCCATTCACGCGGATCAGCCGCTTGTCGCGGATGACCGGGCCCTCTGCCGTAGTGGCCATTACCTCTGCCATATAGTAACCAGAAGGGAGGGTAGTCGGAACGGTTAGTATGCCCGGTTTCCCGCTTACACGTGCCCATTCTTTTTCAACCGGCCATTCGGAAGGAATGTCTTCCCGTCCATACGGATCGTTGGGGAAGGATTTTATGAACGATTCCCTGTCTATTGCCGTAGTGTCCGGGGCCTTCCAATACCGATCGCGAAGCAGGCGGTCCGGACCTTTCAGGCGCTGCAGGCTGAGGGTAACGGGCAGTTCCTGCGGCTGTCCGTCGAAATTGGTAGCTTTCACTGTGATCTTTTCCAGTGCGGCAGCGCTGTAGGCTTCTTCGTCCAGTGCAAGTTGCAGGTGGAGCGACTGGTAACCGAGTAGGATTTCCTTACTACCCGAACGGGTTTCGCCGCTGGCATCGGTGGCATCGGCGGTAATTTCAAATGTATAGCGGGGATCCGATGTTGCGGAAGCGCTCTTATCGGCCAGTGCTTTGAAGCGAATCTGGAACTGTCCCTGTGCATCCGAGCGGACTTCTCCATGTGCAATCTCCTGCTGACGGCTATCCTCTTCAGGCCAGTACCAGCGCCAGTACCAGGGCAGGATGGGTTTTCGCACCACCCGGTATTTGACCAGGCTGTTGTTGAGCAGATTGCCTGCATAGGCTTTAACCGTTCCGGTTATACTAACGGTATCGTCTAATTTGTACAGCTCTTTTCCGGGTATCCAGCTTACTTCAAAACCCGGGCGTTTGTATTCTTCTACGTTGAAACTCTTGTAGGCATTGTGTTCATCGTCTCTCAGGTACCAGGTACCGGTGAGGCCACCTTCGGGCAGTGTGAAACGGAGGGAATAGGAGCCATAGGCATTGGTGAATACCTGCTGTTCATCTTTGAGGTCTCCATTCGCATCGTAAAGGCCCAGTCGGGTGGGCCTTCCCGGAATCACATGATGGTTTACGCCCTCACCATCGCGGTTCACCATGATCCCTTTCACGTAGAGGGTTTGTCCGGGCCGGTAGATCGCCCGATCCGTAAACAAAAAGGTTACCAGGTGATTCGGCATATGCCCATGGCCAAAATTAAAGGAATATCGTCCGGTTTTGCGGGTGAACAGCGTATCGTTCTGCCAGCGGATGCGTACGCCCACCGGGCGGCGGCTTCGCGATGCGGGGAGCCGGGCATACCCGTTCTGGTTCGTTATGTCATGGGCCACTACGTGGTATTCTGTCTGTTCCGTGGAATACGAATAATCTTCTTCGATCATTTCCAGCTCGGCATTGGCAAGGGGTGCGCCGGTATGCCGGTCCACCACCACATACTGATCCCCTTTGTTAATATAGCTGATGCGGGATACATGAAAGAACTGGAGCGACAAATCATTCTGCGTGGTGCTGAAATCCTGTTTTACGCTGGATACCAGCGCGTAGGCACCCGCAGGAAGGCCATCGATCCCGATTTCTGTAGTATGTTCCCGAAGGTCACCGGCTAAAGGAAGTGATTGACGGACCTCCCGGATGTGCCGCTGGGCCAGCACATCGATCCACATGGAATCGGTGTCCATGGAGCGTTCGATCCAGGCTTCTTTCAGCGGAATGATCCGATAGGAAAACTGAGGGGTGTTTTTGAAGGTAGCCAGTGCCAGAAAAGATTTTCCGGGGATCTGCACCAGCTCGGTAGTTACGGAGATCAGGGGCTGATCGATCTGCTGCAACAGATTTTTCGCCCTTACCTGTGCTTCTGATTTTTTGAATTTTTTAAGGAAGGGGATCAGTTCCTGCCGGATACCGGCAATTGCCATTCGCTCTTTGGCATCGCTGATGCCGCTTACAAAGGTTCCGGCCAGCCGGTACCGCTCTTCCAACCGGCGTAGGGCTGCCAGTGCCCCCAGTTCATGTTTGGGGAACGATTGATGTAACTGGCTCAGGGCCTGCTGGTACTGTTGGTCTTTATCCGGAGAAACGCTGTGCTGATGGAAAAAATGGAGTCGGCTGAGATCGGCATCCAGCAAAGCTTCCGGCTTGGCGTCATTCAGGTGAAAGGCCAGGAGTAACTGGTAAATGCGGAGCGACCTGTACAGCAGGGAGCTGGTATCGCGGGTCTCGAAGCGGGTTGTGGCGAATGTGGCCGCGGGTGCAAAAACAAGGGGATCATAGATTTCAAAGGCGTAGGAAGCTTTGGGAAGATCGCTTTCGCCCTGCTGAAAATAGTCCAGTGCTTCAAAGGCCAGTACATCGTAGAGGGTGGGTCTTCGGTTCGTACTATTCCCTTTGGATAGTATCTG
>CANHUD010000334.1 GCA_947463665.1 Sphingobacteriales bacterium | reverse complement strand
TTGAGCAGGTAGGGGCCAGTGGAAGCACCACTATCCATACCAGAAACAATTTGGCAATTCCGAAGAATGGCTATCTGTATGTGTATACCAGCAACGAGGCCAGTAACATTGAGGTGTACTTCGACAACCTGCAGGTTACGCATATCCGAGGGCCACTCCTGGAGGAAACGCATTATTATCCGTTCGGGTTGATGATGGCGGGGATATCCTCCAAAGCAGCAGGGAAGTTGGAGAACAGGTATAAGTTCAACGGCGGCACGGAATTGAATTCTGATTTTGATATATCGCTATATGAAACAGATTTTAGAAGTTACGATCCACAAATAGGAAGGTTCCATCAAATTGATTTTCTTGCATCGCTTTCACACAATCAGTCTCCTTATGCTTTTGTTAATAACAATCCTATTTCTTTTATCGATCCACTTGGTTTAGATACAATCAGAAGTGCTGCACAGCCTACTAGTATTAATGCAGGAGATGTATGGGTTAAGCCAAGCGAAAATGGTTCTGAATGGTATTATACCTATGATCCCAATAATGCGGATGCTGCACAGGTTGGAGATTTACAAGGTTATGTTAGTAGTGGAGGGGCATCTGCGCCGGAAGCAGAGGTTGTGGTTACATCAACAAAAAAGACAAATGGAGATAGTAATTCTGGAGGGGGAGGTCGAGCACCAGCTACTTCAATTCCATCAGGAATAAGTTTTGGCCAAAATGCAAATAGGCGAGTTGTTTCACAGTACTCAGTAAATTTGCTTTCGGATATAATGCGAGCATCCGGAAATCCAAATATAACGATTACTAGTACACTGCGAACACCTGAAGATCAGGCAAGAGCTATGTACAAAAATATTGTTAGTCGGGGTGTGAACTATAATCTTAATCTATATAGTGCTAATGGGGATCGTGTCGTGAATGTTGCTGTGGCGGGTAGGCGGAATGGATTAAGTAGAGATGAAATTTTGAGAAATATGGCACAAGAAATAAGAAGAATCGGGCCAGGTAGACTATCAAGACATGCAGGAGACCCGAATGTTATAAATGTTCTTGATATTTCCCCTCATTCAATACGAAATCGTCAAGCCTTTGTTCGTGAGATTAGGGAGAGAGGAATTTTTTTAATACAGCCGCCTTCGGATCCGGCATTTCATTTGGAAATAAGACAATAATATAATGATGAAAAAGATTTTATTTGTAATGAGTGTTTATGTTTCACTTCAGTCCTGCGTTAATAATAATGAGAAACAGGTAGTGAAAACAGGTGATGATAGTGTTATAGTAGCAACCCACTCTTTGAAAAACGATAGTAGTGTTTTAACGGAAAAAGTAAAAAGTCAGGAGCTTAATAGTAATATTTCAAGTAAGATACTGGGTGCATGGGCTTTAGTAGGTTCAGAAAATGCCACATTTGTTATTGAAAAACAGAAGATAGTTTATCCCGAAACATTTACATCTTATAAGTATTATTTATCAAAAGATAGCATCAAGATAAAATATGATGACTATATAGGCAGTTATTTGATTAAAATTAAAGGCTCGGATACTCTTATTTTGAGTGGAGATGAAGAGCAGGTTTATTTTCGTTTTCAAAAATAAAATCATAACGAATAAAGCCCGGTAATGCCGGGCTTTATTCGTTATGAAGCAAAAACTTTCTTCGCTTTATGCAATTGCAGAAAAGCATCCAGCATAGCAGATACCTGGGCCCTATCTTCGTTGCCGAGTTTTTGAATATCAATAATTTTATTCACTACATTTTTTTCCAGAAGCAAATCGGTATTGCCTACCAGGTGTCTCGTCCTGAAAAAACCATACAATCTGTTCAACAAAACATTTAACGAACCTGTATATGGAATCTCCCTATTTTAACCCTCTCATTTAGAAATAAAATCGGAGATTCGCTTCATGCCTGCCGGATATCAACATCTCACCGATCAGGAGCTACTCCAGCGCTTCCATGCCGATGGCCAGACCGAATGGCTGGGGCTTCTGCTGAAACGATACACCCTCATGCTCTTCGGTGTGGGGATGAAATACCTGCGCGATGAAGAAGAAGCAAAAGATCTGGTTCAGGCGGTATTCCTCAAAGCCCTGACGGAACTCCCGAAATACAAGGTCGACTACCTGAAAAGCTGGCTTTATATGATTGCCCGGAACCATTGCCTGATGAAACTCCGCAACAAAAACACCACGCTGCCCTTCGAGGAACGAGCAGATGAATGGGCCGATACGCTTACAGAACCATCAGCCCCCAACCAGGAGGCGATGCTGGATTCCATGGAACAGGCGCTGCAGGAACTGAATCCGGAACAACGAACCTGCGTTACCCTGTTCTACCTGCAGAAACAAAGCTATCAGCAAATCACGGAACAAACAGGCTTCACCCTCCTGCAGGTTAAAAGCTATATCCAGAATGGCAAACGCAATTTGAAAATCCAACTCCAAAAGAATATTGAGCATGAATGACAAGCGGACGAACGAATGGCTGAACTCCCCCTCACCAGACATCGATGAGCGGACGCTCATGGACTATCTGGAAGGGAAACTAACCCCGGAAGCACAACATGAAGTTGAAAAAGCGATGATCGACTCCCCCTTCCTGAATGATGCACTCGAAGGATTATCGGCCGTAAGTAATAAACAACGCGTGGCCACCATCCTCGATGAACTGAACAAAGACATCACCAACAAAACCAAATCCCGGAAAATAAAATACAATCCGCTCATCCCCAATATTCAGACACTAACCATAACAGTGACCATAACCGTTTTGTTATTAGTGGCCCTGGGGTTCGTACTCTTCAAAATGCTCATGGCCAACTGACCTACTGATATTGAATGTACATCGGACGGGGCTTTGCCTTCAACAGCTCCTCCGGCGTGAGCAACCGGTTTGGTGCATGTTTGAGATCGTTCTTATAAAAAATCTTGAACCCGGTGAAATGTACCGGCTCATTGTGAATGAAATATTTGTATGTGCCGAGTTTCCGCTCCGGAGATCCCCATCCGTCCATATGCATAACGATCTGCACTTCCGGTGTTTTTTTGATAGCCTTGTAATTGGTCACCATCCGCTGGGTGAACCGATGGATCACGAGTACTTTGGGAGGCAGGTTATACTTTTTAAC
>CANHUD010000333.1 GCA_947463665.1 Sphingobacteriales bacterium | reverse complement strand
GAAAATGGTAATTTGTATGAAGTAGATGGGAAAGGATATAAACGCTTTATACGTAAAATCTCAAAGCCTACCACTCGTTTCTCATCAAGATTTAAATTGCCTTAAACACTGAACTTGAACACCAAAGTTGAATTCAAAATTTATTGGCAACCTATAGCAGTGCAACGGCCTGATCTCTTGAAACAGTAGGGAAATCTTCCAGAAACTCATCGAGTGAAACACCCGCTTCGAGGTGGTCGAAAAGTGTTTCTATGGGTACCCTGGTGCCTGAGAATACGGGCGTACCACCTAAAACGTCAGGATCCTTCGATATGAGCAACTTAATATCCACTGAATGAAATAACAAATAATAGGAAAAAAATCAAAATGCTCTTTCACCGGGCGCAAACATCAACAAAGACATCTTGAAATCCCTCCCTCCACCTGCCCAGCTCATCGTTGAATAATGCACCGTAGAAAATAGTGCGTTTCAAGATAAATCACCCGGGCTTTGTATACTATCAGATCTGTCTGGGTAAAAAAGATATTAATTCAAACTTGAAACGGGCTCACAATGAATTAGCTCTATACCCAGAGCAACTTCCATTTTGATAATGCTTTTGAGAGTTAAATTATGCATACCAGACAACCATTTACTCACTTCCGAAGGCGATTTTCCCATCGCCTCTGCTAGCTGTCCCCTGCTCCATCCTTTCTCATTCAATGCTAAAAGCACCTTATCAATAATGGCAAGATTTTTTTCAATAAACTTTTCCACGTTAGGATCACCATGTTGGTCTAACCAATCCGTAATCATACTTCCCTCTTTTTCCATTTTACCAATTTAATTCTAAAAAATCGTCATAAAAAATATCTGTCGCTCCAATATTCCAAATAATCTCACGTGTACGAAAGCAATGCTCAAGTGCAGCAGTTATAAAATTTGCCTCTCTGAAGTGTGAACGCACATTTAAACAGTTTTGCGCCTTAAGAGAGGTTTTCACCCCACCATTAAAGAGAAATACCACGTGTTCATTTGCTCTAAAAGTGTATAACCTGAGATTATTGGTAACACCCGTTTGCTCTGTATCACCGCCTCCAACAAAAGACGGTTCCCATGCTGGATTTTTAGGTGGGAGCGCCGATGTGTCTGCAAATTCAGCTTCATTTCTGAAATAGTCTGCCTTTGCACTGTATTCATTTCCAATAATTCTGATCCATGCCAGTATATGGTTTAACTTTTCTTTGTTATCCAGGGTATGCTTATGAGTAAACTGCCCAAATAAACTCCTATCCTGTCCCTCCACTTTTACAGAGTAATAATTGACCCTTTTAAACCGCTGAACAAGTACTATCCTACCAAAATTATTCACTTATAAGTAAATTTTCAAGTTTTTTACTATCAATTTATTTAGAGTGTTGGCTTTTGTCACCAAGTAGCTCCATATTCACAAACGTATACCTCCGTTTTTTCTTCAAATGGTTGTTTTCAGCAGAAAAAAAATGTGAATTAGCAGGTAGAAATTAGAGATTTCTGTAAAGTCTTGATCTATGTTGCCCCTTAGTGCACCAGTTACAAGGGGAATTAGCTCTGGTAACCGGAAAGGTATATTTCCGTCTTCTCCTGATAATCCACATCGATATTGATCGACCATAACTGCTGGTCCACTCCGGTGGCGAGTTGCCGGGCTACCAGTATACCCATGAGGATCGAATGGTCCTGGTTGTTATACTTAAACGCCCCATATCTGCCAATCGGATGCAGGTTGTGAAACGCATCCAGATAATCGGTTACCGGTTGCAGATGTTCCTTATAGCCGGTCTCATACACCGGATAACATTTCGGGATGCGCACCACTGAAGCGTTTAGAACAGGCGTATCGGGCCTGAGAAGGTCCAGGGTTAGAGATCTCTTCTATGGCCAGCTTTTTAAGCGAGGCATCATCCAGTTTCCAGAACGGCTCATCGTCAAAACTCCAGTATTCCATGCACAGAATCGTAGTTTCCCGGTTTCCGTATAAGCTGGAACACCAGTTCCGGAAATTGGTGATCCGCCCGTGGCGCACCTGCGGTGAATGAACATATATCCAGTTATCGGGAAACACATCGACCTGGTCTATTTCAAGATATACCAGCGTTGTATTGCGGAAATACAGTTTGCGGGCGGCCTCCAGCACTGTCGGCTCTTTCTGCATAAGCCCCTCTACCAGATGCGTGATCGGCATGGTGGATATCACCTGATCGGCTTCGTAACAGCGTCCTTCCGTATCAGTTACCGCACATACCCTAAACGATTCGGTTATGATCTCCTTCACCTTAACGCCCAACAGAATCCGACCGCCCCTCTCCTGGATCTTGCGGGCAAGCTTTTCATACAGCGCCCCCGTACCGTTTTTAGGATAGGCAAACTGATCCACCAGTGTCTTATGCCGGTTCCGGTTGCCAAATAACGCTGCTTTTACCGCTTCAAAGAGAGATAATTTCCGGATCCGCTGCGATGCCCAGTCGGCATCGATCCGGTCACAGCCAATATCCCAGAGTTTCTCACTGTAAGTCTGGAAGAACATGCTGAATAGCTTTCTGCCAAACCGGTCGGATACCCAGTCTTCAAAAGTGCGGATCTGCCGGTTGGGGAAGATACGCTGGCGCATATAACTGAAAAGGATAGCAGCGATCTACTTCAGGGAAAGATTCTTCAGTACATTGGAAAACGTAAGCGGGTAATCAAAAAAACGATTGTTAAAATAAATGCGCGTCTGCCGGTTCACCAGCGTGTACTCCTCTTCCACGATCTCATGGAAAAAATCATTCACGATCCTGTCGCCCGAAAAAAACCTGTGCGGTCCACAATCCACAATCTGTCCGAACAACTCA
This sequence comes from Sphingobacteriales bacterium, assembly GCA_947463665.1. Classification (GTDB taxonomy): domain Bacteria; phylum Bacteroidota; class Bacteroidia; order Chitinophagales; family Chitinophagaceae; genus Pollutibacter. The sequence goes on along the minus strand of CANHUD010000333.1, from coordinate 276 downwards.
AAACTGGCTGCCATTCCGCCCACACGGCCGGAAGCCTCCAGTACCGTTACCTCAAATCCGCTCTTCAACAGCTCGTAGGCGGCTGTCAGCCCCGCCGGTCCGGCCCCAATAACTAAAACGGTTCCTCGTGATGACATGGAAGAAATAAACGATGAAGTTACGGGAAAATAGAGAGTAGAGGTTAGAGGTTAATCTCTAAAATCTACCCTCTAACCTCTAAAATCTACCCTCTAAATTCGCAGTAATCATCAAACCTTTTCAAATGTGGGAGCGTAT
>CANHUD010000332.1 GCA_947463665.1 Sphingobacteriales bacterium | reverse complement strand
GTTGGATCGTGCAAAAAAACACGGTCGATAGCATCTCTTCGGAACAAACGCAGGCTTTGCTCTACCGATGCCCGAATGGCAGCAGGACGGTAATCCATGCACAACGCGTCCGGATCCGGAGACGACAGCTTCCCGACCTTGGTGCTGATTACAGGCGATGTTCCACTCCACTGCTGTAAAGCTTTCGAGAGAAGAGTTTCCGCATCCGCATACGCCGGAGCTGTATCCACATGGGTTATACCCCACTCCCAGGCCCTGTGCAATACTTTAATCGATTCCCGCTGGTCAACAGCTCCCCACAATCCGGCCAGTCCGGCCGTTCCCAATACCAGTCGGCTCTTTAAAATCTCCTCCATCTGATACGTTTATTTCCCGCCAAGATCCAGTTTTATATCCGGCCGTTTACGCGAAAACACCTGCACAGAAGCTTCTCCCACAGCTGATTTCCAGCCATACACATGCTTCAGCTGTTTCAATTCAAGCAAGGGAATCAGATCTGCATCGGTACAATCCGTTCCGGTTATATTCAGGTATTCCAGTGCCAATAGTTTTCCAAATCGGTTACGCACGCCCTCAGGCAACTCCGCCTCCCGAAGATCCATACGCCTGGTCTGGCTTAGCATTTCTATCAATTCTCCAAAGTTTTCCGGCAGCCTGTGGCCGGATACATTCAACTGCCAGATCTGGGGGGCAATTAACTGCAACCTCTTCACATCGCCCGATTCCAACCGCTCTACATTCACGGCACTGATATCCAGCCAGCCGGAGCCCAGCACTACCGGTCTAATTCCATACCCTCGTGCCTTTAGCTGCTGCACAGCCACACTATCGGGCAGATTTACCGCTGGTAAAGAGGCTGCCTCTGGTTCCTGCTCGTCTGAAACTTTCAGCAGGGCCCGGATGGTATCATTCGCCACTACTTCCTTGACTTTAACAACCGCATCAGCGCCCTTCGCCACCCACCAGTGCATCAGCGCTATCTCCTCTTCACTCAACTGCATACGCCCCTTCGGCGGCATATGCTTATCATCCTCTAAAGGCAGCAGCATCCGCCGGATCAGCTCACTATTCGCTGCATCACCGGGCTTTACTACCAATCCGGATTTACCGCCTTTCATCAGCCAGTTAAACCCATCCATACGTAAGCCGCCTTTTATTTTTTTGGCCTGGTGACAGGCAACACATTTCTGTTTCAATACAGGCGATACCATCGCCACATACACCGATGGATCTGTACTATCTGAAATGTTAGCACTATCTTCCTGTATATTATTTTGGTAGGCCGATGAAAAGCTTAGATAACCCGCACCATGCGTAAGCGTTCCGCCGAAATGCCCGGTCACCCCAAGCGCTGTCATCAACAACCAGAAATTCACATGGTACGCCTGCCGCATCCGGGGATGACGGGCCTTTTGTTTCCATAAATAGACCTGCAGAAAACTGAGTGCCGAAAAAACAACAGCTGTCCACTTGTGTACGTCTACCTCCTCTGCTGTATACCCATCTGATTGAGAAAGTAACCAACCCAGTGCAGCGGATAAAACCGCACTGCCGCTTCCAAATACAAACAATCCGCCTAAAAACCCATCCTCACCCCGCCATTTCTGTGGCAACAAATACTGCCACACAAACGCAAAACAAAATACCCCGATCGGTAAATGAAGCACAAGCGGATGAAAACGCCCGATCCAGTCTGCTACTTCACTCATGACAGCAACTCTTTAACCACTTCTCCTGCCACGTCGGTCAGCCGGTACCTTCTGCCCTGTGTCTTGTAGATCAAACGCTCATGGTCCAGTCCCATCAGATGAAGCAGTGTGGCCTGAAAATCATGGACATGCACCCGGTCTTTCACCACATTGTGCGCAAAATCATCCGTCTCCCCATAAACCAGTCCGGATTTCACACCGCCTCCGGCCATCCAGATCGAATAACAACCGGGATGATGATCCCGCCCAAACCCATCCGGTGTGAGTACGCCCTGAGAAAAGCTGGTCCTTCCGAACTCACCGCCCCAGATCACCAGCGTATCATCCAGCAACCCGCGCTGCTTCAGATCCTTCACCAGTGCTGCCGATGCCTGATCCGTCTGCTTCGTAGCCCTGCGGATACCAGCTGCTAACCCTCCATGATGATCCCAACCCAAGTGATACAACTGAATGAACCGAACATCCCGCTCCGCCAGTCGCCGCGCCATAATGCAATTGTGCGCAAACGTTCCGGGTGTCTTCACATCCTCGCCGTACATATCCAGAATATGTTGAGGCTCGTCCGACAAATCCGTGATCGACGGAATGGCCATCTGCATCCGATACGCCATTTCATGCTGGCTGATCTGGCTCTCTACCTCCGGATCCTGCCAGCTTTCATTCTGCATCCGGTCGATCTCCTTAATAAAATTCAACGCCCGCCGCCTGTCCATACGATCGATCCCGTCAGGATTCGATAAGAAAGGAACGGGATCGCTGGTCGACATAAACTGTACACCCTGATGATGCGATGGAAGAAATCCATTGCTCCACGATGCGTTGCTGATCGGCTGATCACCTCCTCCTTTCGATAACATTACTATGAACGATGGCAGGTTCTCATTCAGACTACCCAACCCGTAACTCAGCCAGGAACCGATGCAGGGCCTGCCACTCAGCTGGTTGCCGGTCTGTGTGAAAATCACCGCCGGCTCATGGTTGATCTGCTCGGTGAACATCGACTTCACAATACACAGATCATCTACAATCGAGGAGATATGCGGAAGATGCTCCGATACATACGTGCCATTCGCTCCGAACCGATTAAAAACAGCCGATGGCTGCGCCAGCGGAAACGAATACTGGTTACTAACCATACCGGATATTCTGTTCTTGCCGATCACCGATTCCGGGATCTCCTGCCCATGCATCTTATATAACATGGGTTTGTAATCAAACAGCTCCATCTGAGAAGGACCACCGCCCTGAAACAGATAGATCACCCGCTTTGCCTTCGGCAGAAAATGCGGATTGACGGGCGGACGATTTACCTCCTCTTCCAACAGAGCCTGCCGGGCGCCCCGCTCGGAACGAGAGGAACAGCCGATCAGCGACTGCAGGGCCAGTCCGCCCAAACCCAGTACAGATCCTTTCAGGAACGATCGCCTCC
>CANHUD010000331.1 GCA_947463665.1 Sphingobacteriales bacterium | reverse complement strand
CCGCTTAAATAAGCCCCGTGTACGGTTCCACGATAGTCTCTGCTGGTATGCTCACCTGCAAAAAATAACTTATCATTTACGGCATTTGCCATTGTGTCAAAATCTGCTGTAGTTGTTCCATTGGTAGCATACGAATAGGCGCCGTATGAGTTTATATTTTGCCCCCACTTTGTACGTAACATTTGTTTTGGATTCGGTATACTTGTTCCGTATATAGACTTGAGATGCAGCATAACTTCACTGGTAATATCACTGTCCGACATTGTTTCTGTTGTATAGGCATAGTCACCAAATGCAAATGTCATCAATGCATTTGTAGGAGTAAATTTCTTTAGATTCAGAAAATAATTAAATTTTCCTTTTGTTTCGGGTGTATAACCGATGTATTGCAGATTAGTATCCCAGAATGGTGTATCCCAAACAAAAAGAAACTTATTGACGTTGCCCATATTTGTTTTGGAAATTGCATTTATTTTGTCAGTGGGCAGCTTAGGAGAAAATTCTATGGCATTGTTTTTTAAAACCCCCAGAGGAACAGATACGATGACGTAGTCGCCAGTTATTTCGTTTCCATTTGTAGATAGTTTAACTTTTTGACCTCCGTAGTCTATTGCCAAAACCCTTGTATTCAACCGAATGTCTAGTTCTAGTCCTACATAGTTGGTTATTAAATCATACCCATTGGTTATGATAACATCACTACCACGATATTCTTCATCATCATAAAAATATTTTGAGGAAAGTTTTGAAATATCTGCGCCGGTATTAAACTCCAGATAGGCTGATAACATGTATTTCCAAAGCCTGTTATTTCCCTGCGAAGGGTACAAAGAATTGAATACAGATTTAAAATCTTGTGTCTGAGTTCCATTATTCTGTACAGCTGATACAGATTGGTCGAATTGTTTTTCAGAGTTTGTTAATATGCTGTCTGAATAAATAGAACCATTAACATCAAATACAGAAACACTGTCATCATCTGTCAAAAATGTACTGGCACCTGATGCGGAAGCAAGATTAGTAATGGGGTTCCCATTTGGACCGTGAATCCAACTGGCCCCTTCATCAAAAGCTATCCCCAGACTTCTGTCGGTCCGCATTCTTCCTCCGATCTTATCTTGTGATTCTAAAACAATAACCGTAAAACCCTTTTGCTGTAATTTTTTAGCAGCGGCAAGCCCTGAAATTCCTGCACCAATAACAATTACCGTTTTACCGTTCGGCTGAATATTTTCTGGTGTTTTACTGCATGATGCAAATAACGGTGGGGCCAATAATAGTAAAGGGAGCCCTGTTATCGAATCTTTAATAAATTTTCTTCTTTGCATTGGATATTACTTTAAAAAGAAAACTAAGTGTAGTAAAAAAACAAAAAAGCCCAATCCAGTCCTTTTTCTTATAAAATGACCTTTTGGAAATTGCTCCTTCTTTGTATCCATTTTTATAATTTTATCATTTGAAGTGTTCATTGCAATGATACTGATTACCCAATGAGAGAATTCCAATAATCTAATGTACATGAGTGATTTAAAATTAAGGTTTTTTTATCTGCCTCTGTAGTTGGGGCAAAAAAAAGCATGTACATCAACCTGATGTACATGCTACCCTTATAAATCAGAACTTATTGTCCCTGACCCAGCGAATACCCCGCTTTGCCATCAAAAGCGTACAGATTCTCCGTTTTGATCACATCGATCTGATGTTCATGAGCCCGCTGCAACAGCTGGATAATATCCTTTTTGGTTATGAGTCCGCCATCTTTTGCTTTGAAGCGGCAGCGCCAGTGGTCTGTGCAGAACGTTTCCGGAAAACCATCGGGATATACTTTGATCCCCCGGTTGGTGATCATGCTTAAGCCCACTCCTTCTGTGTTGATTTTTTCTACGATCGAAGCCAGTTCTTCCGGGTTGCGTTTATTCCAGTGAACGAACAGGTCAACGCCCTGCAGCTCCTTATTTTTCGGGGCTTTCGGCTGGTATTTGACCAGGTTGAGGGTGCTGTTCTTATCGTACGAAACCGCTTTGAGCAGGGAAGGTTTGTTGCCGAGGTTGCTGATCACAGCCTGTGCAAATTCGCGGGTACCCACTTTTTGTTTGCTGGTTCCTTCTTTGTAGATGTCGTAGGTATGGATGCCATCTTCAATGGTTTTCAGCCAGGCATTCTGCACTTTCTCCGCTACATCGGTCTGCCCGATATGCGCGAGCATCTGAATGGCACCCTGCAGCAGTCCCGATGGATTGGCCATGTTCTGACCGGCACGGCGGGGAGCCGATCCGTGAATGGCTTCGAACATCGCACATTCCTCTCCGATATTTGCCGAGCCTGCTAGTCCTACTGAACCCGCGATCTGCGCGGCCACATCGCTCAACACATCTCCGTATAGGTTAGGCATAACGATCACATCAAACGCTTCGGGTGTATCGGCCATTTTGGCGGCTCCGATATCGATGATCCAGTGTTCGTTTTGAATTTCCGGATACTCCACCGCAATCTCATCAAACACCTGGTGGAACAGGCCATCGGTCTGCTTCATGATGTTGTCTTTCGTAAAGCAGGTCACTTTTTTACGTCCGTAGGTACGGGCATATTCAAACGCGTAGCGTACGATCTTTTCGCATCCGGGCCTACTGATCAGTTTCAGACACTGCACCACTTCATCGGTTTGCTGGTGTTCAATGCCGGCGTAGAGATCTTCTTCGTTCTCCCGCACGATCACAATATCCATCACCGGATGTTTGGTCTCCACAAATGGGTGCAGACTCATACAGGGGCGGATATTGGCGTAGAGTCCGAGGAATTTACGGGTGGTCACGTTCAGGCTTTTATACCCGCCGCCCTGGGGGGTGGTGATGGGCGCCTTCAAAAACACCTTGTTCCGGCGGATCACATCCCAGGATTCTTTTGCAATGCCCGATGTGTTGCCGCCCAGGTAAACCTTTTCGCCCACCTCGATCTCATCGATCTCAATCTTGGCTCCCGCCGCTTTGATGATGTCCAGCGTGGCATCCATGATTTCCGGACCGATGCCATCGCCTTTGGCTACTGTAATGCGCGTCATGTATTATTTTTTTCAAAGGTGCAGTTGATTTGCATAAATTTATATTTATATTTAATATGATAATCATAAATATAATTTATGAACTATACGCTTAACCAGCT
>CANHUD010000330.1 GCA_947463665.1 Sphingobacteriales bacterium | reverse complement strand
ATGGAGTCGTCGGCCAAAGTAAAACCGTTCGCTGCGCAGCAATGGCTCAAAAAAACGAAAATGGATCCCTTCCTCCAGCAACTCTCGCTGAAACACCATGGGCAGCTGGCGGGAAGCATAGCCATCGATCAGAAGATACACGTCTACCCCTCTGCGCGAAGCTGCTTTTAATTCTTCTGCCACCAGAATGCCCGTTTCATCGGCCTCAAAAATGTAGGTCTGCAGATAAAGGGAACGATGTGCTTTCCGAATCAATGCGAGCAGGCGGGAAAAATAAGCAGATCCTCCCGGCACCAGTGCTACCCGGTTGTGCCAGGTATAGGATCTTTTTATGGTCAGCGATGTAAACGGCATATCGGAAACGCTATAAAGATAACAGATAGAGTCCATTCAGGAACTGCCCCTATCGGTTTACGAAATGCGGAAAAAACAAGGAAACAGGGTAACCATTTCCCTCCAATTCTGTTGGTATTCCGTTGTATTAAAGGAAATTTGCGGCTTAATCTGGATATGGGTATGTACGAAGAAAACGATGATATTTTAGAACAGGTCACCTCTTCCGAATACAAATACGGATTTGTGACCGATATCGAGGCGGATGAAGCGCCCAAAGGCTTGAATGAGGACATCGTCCGCTTTATTTCTGCCAAGAAAAACGAACCGGAATGGCTGTTGGAATGGCGGCTCAAGGCTTATCGCCAGTGGCTGCAGATGGCAGAGCCGAAATGGCCCAATGTGGAGTATCCTCCGATTGATTACCAGGATGTAATTTACTATTCTGCACCCAAGCAAAAAACAGCGCCGAAAAGCCTGGATGAAGTAGATCCGGAATTGCGGAAAACGTTCGAAAAGCTGGGTATTTCATTAACGGAGCAGAAGCGGCTGTCCGGAGTGGCCGTGGATGCGGTAATGGATAGTGTATCCGTTGCCACCACGTTCAAAGAGGAACTTGCCGAGATGGGCATCATCTTCTGTTCTATGTCGGAAGCCATTCATGAACATCCTGAACTCATTAAAAAGCACCTTGGTTCTGTGGTTCCGCCCACCGACAATTATTTTGCGGCACTGAATTCGGCGGTATTTACGGATGGATCATTTTGTTACATTCCTAAGGGTGTTCGTTGTCCGATGGAATTGTCCACGTATTTCCGGATCAACGCTGCCAAGACCGGACAGTTTGAGCGCACGCTGATTGTAGCGGAAGAAGGGTCATACGTAAGTTACCTAGAAGGCTGTACCGCCCCCATGCGGGATGAGAACCAGCTCCACGCAGCGGTTGTAGAGATTGTGGCGCAGGCAAATGCAGAAGTAAAATATTCCACGGTTCAGAACTGGTATCCGGGTGATAAAGATGGGAAAGGCGGGATTTATAATTTCGTGACCAAGCGCGGGATTTGTGCCGGTGATCATTCCAAGATCTCCTGGACTCAGGTGGAAACCGGCTCTTCCATCACGTGGAAATATCCAAGTGTTATCCTCAAAGGGGATCACTCTGTAGGTGAGTTTTATTCCGTAGCGGTTACCAACAATCTCCAGCAGGCGGATACCGGTACCAAAATGCTCCATGTGGGAAAGAATACCCGCAGCCGCATCGTATCCAAAGGTATTTCTGCGGGCAGAAGTCAGAACAGCTATCGCGGACTGGTACAGGTTGGCCGAAAAGCCTCCAACGCACGCAATTTCTCGCAGTGCGATTCGCTGCTGCTGGGCGATAAATGCGGTGCCCATACGTTTCCGTACATCGAAGTAAAGAATAACAGTTCCATAGTGGAGCATGAGGCTACTACTTCCAAGATCGGGGAAGACCAGATCTTTTACTGCAACCAGCGGGGTATTGATACCGAGACAGCGGTAGCCCTCATCATCAATGGCTTTGCCAAGGAAGTGATGAACCAGCTGCCGATGGAATTTGCCGTTGAAGCACAGAAACTGCTGGCTATTTCACTGGAAGGAAGTGTAGGTTAATTTAACGATACAAGATCAAGATATTATGCTTAAGATTACCAATTTACAGGCAGCTATTGAGGAAAAACAGATTCTGAAAGGAATCAATCTGGAGATAAAACCAGGAGAAGTGCATGCCATCATGGGTCCGAACGGATCCGGAAAAAGTACGCTGGCATCTGTTCTGGCAGGACGAGATCATTTTGAAGTGACCGGAGGTTCCGTGGAATTCAACGGGAAAGATTTGCTGGACATGGCTCCGGAAGACCGCGCCCGTGAGGGTGTTTTCCTGGCCTTTCAATATCCGGTGGAGATCCCGGGGGTAAGCACTACCAACTTTATCAAAACCGCAGTGAACGAGATTCGTAAATACCGTGGCGAAGAAGCACTGGATGCCGTGAACTTCCTCAAGCTCATGAAAGAGAAGATGAAGATCGTGAATATCGACCAGTCGCTCCTGAGCCGTTCTCTCAACGAAGGCTTCTCCGGTGGTGAAAAAAAGCGGAACGAGATCTTCCAGATGGCCATGCTGGAACCCAAACTGGCGATTCTCGATGAAACCGATTCCGGCCTGGACATTGATGCCCTGCGCATCGTAGCCAACGGTGTAAACCAGTCCCGTAACAAAGACAATGCGTTTCTGGTAGTTACGCACTACCAGCGTCTGCTGGATTACATCGTACCTGATTTTGTGCACGTGCTTTACAACGGCCGCATCGTGAAGTCCGGTACCAAGGAACTGGCCATGGAGCTGGAAGAAAGAGGATACGATTTCATCAAAAATGAATTTGCAGAAACCGAAGCATAATCATGAACGGAACCATCGATAAAATAACCGCCCATATCGGTTCCTCCCCTGCTTTCCCGGCATTGCAAACCAAAGCTGTTGAATCGCTTCAGCAGTTTGGCCTGCCAACCGTGAAGCATGAGGAATGGAAATATACCCGTGTAGCCAGTGTATTGCGGGAAGATATGCAGATCCAGGGGGAAACCTCCCTCACGGAAACCGATATCGCCAGTTTCCGTCTGCCCGGTGATGCGATCGAGATCTTTGTGGTGAACGGACGTTTTCATAGCGCATCTGCCTCCAGCGAAGTCTACATTGCTTCTCTCGGTGCAGAAGCCAACGGAGCACATAAGGAGCTGATCAACCGCCACCTTGGCCACAGTGCCAAATATCATCCGGATGGCATTCATGCCATGAACACCGCTTTCGCAGATCACGGATTGTTCATT
>CANHUD010000329.1 GCA_947463665.1 Sphingobacteriales bacterium | reverse complement strand
TTTTGCGCCTGTTTTTCCGTCAGCCGCACAGAGAATGTCTGCGTCATTTCGTCGCCCACCCGCTCTACAGCCTGCCGGATTTCATCCTTTTGCTGTGCAGATGCCTGATTTTCCTGAAAAGTCTCTGCTGCCGGGGCTGTAAATCCCACTATGGCATTTTCTTCCGGGGCGGTCTGGACTGCACTTATTAAAGAAGGTTCAGTTGCCGGCTCGGTTGACAGTTCCTGCCGGGCAATATGGGCATCGTTCAGGGTCATATCCGGCCCCTGATTTCGATTCACATACTGGAATCCCTGTAACCGGGAGGAGCAGGACATAAAAAACAAGGAAATCATCGAACCGAATACCCACATCATGCTGCTTTTCATTGCTTCATTGTTTCCACAAAGATAGGATGAATCACCTGATCCTTCCGGAAATAGGTAGTCCGATCCTGTATGCCTACTTTTGCCGAATGATCAGAGTGAAGTTGAAACGTAAAATCTCCGGCCGGGTACTGAATGGACATCCCTGGGTATTTGCCAATGAAGTACAACAGATTTCCGGACAGGTGGAAGCGGGCGATACCGTGGTGGTGGAAGCACACGATGGTTCGTTTGTGGGTAAAGGGTATATCAATCCAAAATCTCAGATTTTGGTCCGGATACTGACCCGACAAAAAGAGGAGACAGTTGATGCCGCTTTTTTTCACCGTCGGATCGCGGCAGCATGGGCCTATCGGCAGCGACTGGGATATCAGGAGAATTGCCGGCTGATCTTTGGAGAGGCAGACGATATGCCGCAGCTGATCATCGACAAGTTCAACGATTATTTTGTATTGCAGACACTGGCCTATGGGATGGATAAATGGAAGCCCGCGATAGTGGCCGCACTGGAATCGATTTTCTCCCCAAAAGGTATTTATGAACGGAACGATGTGCCCGTCAGGGAACTGGAAGGTCTGCCTCAACAAAAAGGTTTTTTATCTGCTCCTTTTGATCCTAAAATCATCATCCGGGAGAATGGACTTCAGTTTCATGTAGATCTGGAGAATGGACAGAAAACGGGTTATTTTCTGGATCAGCAGGACAATCGCCGGGCTATTCAGCATATTGTGAAAGGGGCAGATGTTTTAGGGGCATTTTGTTATACCGGTACATTTGAGTTGCATGCCGGCCATTATGGTGCGAAATCAGTTCTTGGGCTCGACATTTCAGGTAATGCCATCGCCCAGTCGGACCGCAATGCACAGTTAAACGGACTCGACAATATCTGCCGTTTTCAGGAAATAAATGCTTTTGATGCGCTGAAGCAATGGACCAAAGAAGGAAAAAGCTGGGATGTGGTGATGCTGGATCCGCCATCGTTCACCAAAACCAGAGAGAACATTCAGAAAGCGATTACCGGGTACAAAGAGATCAATCTGAGGGGGCTGAAACTGGTTCGTCCGGGAGGATTTTTGGTGACCTCATCCTGTACCAGTCTGGTTTCCCCGGAACTTTTCCTGCAAACCATTCAAATGGCAGCGAAGGATGCGCGGAGGAAAATACGACAGGTAGTTTTTCAGGCACAATCAGCCGATCATCCCATCGTATACGGGTTGGAGAATACACATTACCTGAAGTTTCTCATCGTTCAGGTATTATAAATTATTTCTCTATCTGAAACTTGCCGGATTCAATGGTTTTCCCCGTGCGATCTTTCAGCTGGTAAATGTAGATACCTCTGCTGAAAGGGGTGAGATCGACCCTCGTTTTTGCCAACGAGACGGGGATATCGAGCATTTTTTTCCCCAGAAAACTATAGACCTGCAACTGGCTGTCTTTTGACGTGGAAGCGGAGAATTCAAATTGAATAAAGGAGGTAGCCGGGTTTGGGTAAAGACGAATCAGACGAATAGGACCGGGTTCAGCAATATTTCGTTGCTGAGCCAGTACCATTGTACTGAAGAACATCCCCGTTATGATGATGCATAGGGCCCTCATAAAGTAAAGGTAATGAATCTACTGCAAAAGAAAAGCCCTGACCTCACCTTTGCAAGAGATCAGGGCTGAAAGTCAATCCGTTACTACTATAACGAGGATAAAGTATTGTTTATTGCCTGAAAATCAGGTTGTAAGCCCGGATTTTCCAGAACTTCCGCATAGCGGATAATCCCTTCTTTGTCGATCACAAAAGCAGAACGTTTGGAAACACCTTTCATGTCTAATATCCAGCTTTCGTAAAGAGCTCCGTATGCTGCACTAACTTCTTTGTTGAAATCAGACAAAAGAGGGAAATTGTATTTCTGCTCATCTCTGAATTTACCCAGCGTAAAAACAGAATCAACGGAGATACCCAGCACCTGAGCATTCAGTGATTCATACTGGGATAGATTGTCGCGAACAGAACAGAGTTCTTCCGTACAAACACCGGTGAAAGCCTGAGGGAAAAAAAGCAACACTACATTCTTCCCTTTAAAATCACTTAACGAAACTTTTTGTTTGTCGGCACTGAACAAACTAAAATCGGGGGCTTGTTGTCCTATCATGGTTTAAATGCTTAATTCTGTAAAGTTAACAAGGGTAAGTATAAATAGTTCGATGTTCAGAAACGCGGACATTTTACCTTGTCGTAACTGGATTTGTGACTGTTGATAAACGTCAGATAGCTCAATGAGGTTTCCACACCGCCACGTCCGTAACTGGCAGTGCGCAACTGCGATATATTTACATCATAGCTGAATCCAATCGACAGTTGTTGTACATCCATCCGGATCATGGGAATCAGGGCATCTTTATACCGATACATGCCTCCTGCATGAAACTGGTAAACAGGTTTATCTGCATCATCCAGTGGAATCATGTACATGGCACCCGCTATAAGAGTCTGGCTGCTGCCCTGGCGATAATAATCTCCATGAAAGGTCAGGAATCGATTGTAACCGATCGCATATTTTAGCCCGCCTGAAAGGACCCATTTAGGGAGGTGCTGAATATTTGTATAAAATGCGGAGGAAGGTTTTGTGAGGTGATGATAGGCGATACCGGCATAGAACGTATGCTCTTCATTCAACCCCAGGGTGGTGCTCATACTCATCCCCACGGTGGCGTCCAGATAGCTGTAGTTGTTAAAAAAAGTTTCCCCGTCCGGTAAGGATCCATTGTAACGGAAGCCATCAAACTGATTGTTTGTGGTGACTTTTGATCTGTCGAGCCGCCGGCTGACCAA
>CANHUD010000328.1 GCA_947463665.1 Sphingobacteriales bacterium | reverse complement strand
CCTGTTGGAAGCGCTTGAACAACGAAGCGTGCAGTATTCACTGATGCTGATTTTAAATTATTCAGGGGATGACCGGGCATCACGGAATATCAAATTTGATTTTTACGGTAAATGGGTGGAGCATGCCGATATGTTGGGTATTGCCTCTCTCCCTGATCTGGTGAGGGAAACGGTGAACCCGTCACTTCGGAAACTGCTGCAGGAGCGATCGCTGCTTAATGCACTCAAGCCGGCTGTGGGGATCTCCAGAGAGCTGATCCAGAAAGAAATACAGTTGTTGTCGTTCCAGAAAAATCTGAATGTTCACCTGAACAATGATCTTCGCCGGCGCGAAAGTGAAGGCAATGTAAGCGATCTGGGAAGCAGTGTCCGAAACCTGATCCAGAACTGGAGTAGCGAACATGAAAAAGCGATTCGTTTAAAATACGAAGAGCTGAATAAGCCCAATACCGGAAGATACTCCAATCAGGTTAGTAAATGGTCAGAGGAACTCGCGGATCTTAAACGCGATGAATCAGCGGAGAAGTCGGAGAAACTAATCACCTCTATAGATAGTTTGTTTCTCGACAAGTTCCTCAAGCGCATTTCCACGGAGGTGACGGCGGATCTTTCAAATGATTATAGTCTGTTGATGCATTCGCTGGATTCATTGAATGGGAAAATCCAGGTGCAGTTTCTTCAGAAAGGAATTCAGCTGCCTGCTGAAGCAGATTCAAATGCTTCTTTTCCTCCTTTTCCTTCTCCGGATAAATCGATCAAAAGTTATCTGTTCTTCAACCGTTCTTATAGTGGGGAGATGGTCAAAAAAGGAGCTACGGAATATTTCATTGCATTACGGGAGTACACCGGTGTGATCATGGTGGTGGCCGGTTTACTGGCGCCGCTGAACATGATCGCCTCTATTTCGCAGAACGATGCGATGAAGATGCTGGCGAATGGTATTCGTATAACCACTGGGGTTATTACACTGGTGATGATCATATATGGATATTTCGATCTGCGGAAACGGATTCCGCGGAGACGGGTGGAGGAGTTTGATCGGGAGATGCAGAAAGCTAAAGAGAATTTGCAGCAGGAGGGAAAGAAAATGATGAGTGATGTTTCAAAAGACTGGCAGTCGCAGCTCTCGATGTGGTTACGGGATATGACCAACCTGCTGAGTGCACGTTATGAAAAAGAACTGAGGCAGTTTTCTGTTCAGAAGATGGACGAGGTGAACAATAAGAAAAGTACTATTCAGAAAAATGCACAGGCTATTGACGGGATCAACAAGCGATTGAGTACGGCTGAAAAAGCGGTTGACAATTGCCAGCGAAACTACCGTGACCAGTTGTCGGACCTGGAAAAATCTATCAAAAACGCAACAGCATAATATGGTATTAGGAATTGATCTGGGGACGTGTAACACGCTTTGCGCCACGCTGAGCCGCGATGGCTATCCGGTACTGATACCGGATGCCTACAGCAACCTTACCACGATGCCGTCGATGGTGTTCATTGATGAGGATATGGCCATCGCCGGTACGGCGGCAGAACAGCATCTGGAGCTGAAGCCGGATAAAAATACCATCCGTTTTTTCAAACGAAATTTCGGGACCACACAGCCGGTGTATTTTGATAGGAACGGTAAGCCATGGTTCAGTGAGACTGTGGCAGCCATCATGCTGAAGAAGGTTAAGCAGAATGCGGAGATGTTCTCTCCGGATCCGGTAGAAGGTGTGGTCATTACAGTACCTGCGCACTACAACGATAACCAGCGCAAGAGTGTGATCGAAGCTGCGAAACTCGCAGGTCTTCCGTTGCAGTTCATCCTCGATGAACCCGTTGCCGGAGCGCTGCATTATCTGATGGAGGCACGGAACGACAATGAAATTGTACTGGTTTATGATTATGGTGGCGGGACCTTCGATCTGACCCTGCTAACTAAAATGGGTAGAGAGGTGCATACGCTGGCGAAGGATGGTCTCTCTGCATTTGGCGGGAAAGAACTGGATGAGCTGATTGCCAACAGGATCATGGAGACCTATGAGCGGTTGTTCCGGGAAGCATTTCCGTTTGATGTGTACAATTCCAACAAACTGATGCGGGATGCCGAGCAGATCAAGCTGCAGCTGAGCATGCAGATGAATAAACGCTTATCGAAATGGCTGTATTATGGTCAGCAGGCCTTTGAGTTTACGATCAATCCCACTGATTTCAGCAACCTGATCCGGCAGAGCCTGCAGCGGATCGACCAGGTGATCACCGGTTGTCTGCGGTCCGTGGGCATATCACAGACCGATGTGAACAAAGTGGTGCTGATCGGTGGCAGTTCACAGTTTCCGCAGGTGGAGGCTTTCTGGAAAGAGCGCCTCGGGGCGCACCAGCAGCTGATCACCCATAATCCGATGCAGTCGGTAGCCATGGGGGCCGCCCTTTACGCCGGTTCTCTTATGCCCGGCTATGCATCGCGCAGCGGACAACTGGAACTGAAGAACGCCAGCAGTTACAACCTGGCTTTATCGTACCAGGATTTCCGGGCGCCGGATGATGTACTGTTGCTGAAAAATTCACCATTGCCCATTTCTGTACGGCGCAGTTTTCAGTTGCCGCCGAATGGGAAGATCGATTACGGACTCGTGCAATACTGGGATGCTTCGCAGCTGTTTCCGATGGGTAGGATCATCATCGGCCCATTATCGTCTAAAGGATATACACAGGTTGATTTTGTGCTGGAGAACCGCAGCAACGGAACGATCGCCATTAAAGTTACTGAGGCGAATTCGGATAAACCGGTGAAGTTTCAGTTTGTGAAAGAGCAGAGCGAGTTCTCGTATGATTTTGAGGAGCAGAAAAAGCAGCTGGATAAATTACTGGTGCTATGAGTAAACATTTTTGGTTAGTAGTAGTATTACTGGTTAGTTCAGATCTGGTGGCTCAAAGTATTCCAAAGCTACCGGTGAAGCAGGACCCCAGGCCGGTTGCAAAACCGGTTAAAGTAGTGCCTTCTACCCAGACCGTAAAGTTTCTGAGTGATGCTTACGGGGAGTTGTATATTGACGGTGATTACCAGGGTTCGCTGGAGCCCGACAGGCCACTTCGGTTGAAACTTCGGAAAGGGGATTATGCATTGCGGGTAGAGTCGACAGAAGAAAAGAATGCTGTACTACGTGAAACCCTTACGGTTAGTAGTACGGATGCGGAGATGTTGTATACGAT
>CANHUD010000327.1 GCA_947463665.1 Sphingobacteriales bacterium | reverse complement strand
GGCTGCCATTGGCCTGATCCTGATCCTCAAACAATTCCCTCACCTGGTTGGATACGACAAAGCTTCTTTTGAAGGAAGCGAATCCTTCCGCGACCAGGGAGAAAACACGTTTTCCGGCATCTTCCATGCTTTCAATTATTTTACCCCGGGTGCTGTACTGATTGGTGGCATATCCATGCTGATCCTGATCGTCTGGGAAATGCCCTTCATGAAAAAAATACGATTCCTGCTTTACATCCCGGGTCCGCTGGTAGTGGTACTGGCAGGTACCTCCATCAATGAATGGCTGAAAATATCCATTCCGGATCTGGCCCTGGGCACCACGCATCTGGTAGCGCTCCCGGTTGCTGCCAGTCTGCAGGAATTTTACAGCTTTTTCCGATTCCCCGATATGCACTACCTCAATAATGGTGAAGTATGGAAAACGGGTATCACCCTCGCCGTAGTAGCCAGCCTTGAAACCCTGTTGGGAATTGAAGCGGTCGATAAACTGGACCCTTACAAACGGGTAACACCGGCTAACCGCGAACTTCGTGCCCAGGGGGCAGGTAATATCATCTCAGGACTGCTGGGTGGCTTGCCGCTTACCTCCGTAATTGTAAGAAGCTCCGCAAACGTTTCAGCCGGTGCACAGTCAAAAATGTCAACCATCTGTCACGGTATCCTGCTGCTGCTCTCCGTAGTATTCATACCCGGCCTGCTGAACAAAATACCGCTTTCCGCACTTGCTGCCATCCTGATCTTCACGGGTTATAAACTGGCCAAGGTTTCCCTCATCCGCGATTTTTACAACAAAGGCTGGGATCAGTTTATCCCTTTTATTGTAACCATTCTGGCTATTTTGTTCACAGACCTCCTGATAGGCATTGTTATTGGTATCATGGTAGGCCTCTTCTTTATGGTCCGCAGCAATTTCAGATCCTCCGTATTTGTGGTCAATGACCAGTCAAACTACCTGGTTCGCCTCCGGAAAGATGTATCGTTCCTGAACAAACCCATCGTAAAAAGAAAACTGGAAAGTGTTCCGGAAAACAGCTTCGTACTGATCGATGCTACAAGAGCAGACTTTATCGATAAGGATATCATCGATGTAGTGAATGAATTCATCATGCATGCACATCTTAAAAAAATTCGCGTGGAAGTCAAAAAAAGCATCCATAAACCGATGCACCTGCTGTTCCACGCCCCTATTCATCAAGACAATCTTTAAACAAACTCAAAATCGTTTCTGATCATGAAATCATACGAAAAACTCTTACTCGAGAACAAAGCATGGGCCGCTGAAAAAGTACACGACGATCCGGAATTTTTCTCCAGATTAGCCCATATTCAAACACCGGAATTTCTGTGGATCGGCTGTTCCGACAGCCGGGTACCGGCCAATGAAATCACCGGAACCCAACCCGGTGAGATCTTCGTTCACCGAAACATCGCCAATATGGTGGTGCATACCGACCTTAACCTGCTCTCCGTTCTGCAATATGCTGTGGAAGTACTGAAAGTAAAGCACATCATCGTGTGCGGACATTACGGTTGCGGGGGAGTAAAAGCTGCACTCACCCACCATTCCTTTGGCATCATCAACAAATGGCTCCGCAACATCAAAGATGTTTACCGATTCCACCAACAGGAAATCGATGACCTGAAAACAGAAGAACAAAAAGTGGATCGGCTTATCGAACTCAATGTGCAGGAACAGGTTATGAATCTGGCCAAAACATCCATCGTGCAGAAAGCCTGGAAAAACAACCATTACCCTCACCTGCATGGCTGGGTATACAGCATCAACAATGGCATCATAAAATCCATCTTTGAAATGGAAGCCGGCTCACATCTGGACCCCATTTACGAATTCGACGATCTCTAACCTCCCTGACCCCGGAGGTACCAAAAAAACCCCGCATCACTGCGGGGCTTTTTTATTTATTTACGCCGATCTATCTCTGCAGTTAACCTGGCAAAAATCTCATCAATACTCCCTACACCTTCTATCTCTACCACCTTGCCAAACTGGCTGTAATAACCGGCAACCGGAAGCGTATCACGAAGATAGACGTCCAGCCGTTTCCGCTGAACCTGCTCATCGGCATCATCACTTCTGCCAGAAGTCTTCGCCCTGTTCACCATCCTTGAAATCAATTCATTCTCCGGAACCTGCAAGGCCAGCACCACCCCAATGGAGGATCCTTTTTGTTCCAGCAGAGCATCCAATGCCTCCGCCTGCGCAACCGTCCGGGGAAAGCCGTCGAAAAGAAAACCGGGAACATCCGGATTGGCTTTCATAGCGGCATCAATCATGCCAATGACCACCGCATCCGGAACCAGCTGCCCCTGATCCATCAGGCTTTTCGCCTCCAAACCCAAGGGCGTTTTGTTGGCAATCTCCGCACGGAGAAGGTCGCCGGTTGATAAATGACGAAAACCGTAACGGGCAATTAAATTCTCCGACTGAGTGCCTTTTCCACTGCCGGGAGGTCCGAATAAAATCAGGTTGAACATAGTCGTATACCGGTTAATTAAGGGTCTCCCAAAGATACCCACGAAAAATAAAATGATAAAAGATTTTTGTCGGCTTACCGCTTTTATCCAAACTACGGAACAATCCCGGCCTTAGTTTTGTTTCCTCTCTGAATATGTCTGGTATGAAAAAATATCTGTTCGGACTGGCCATCGTACTCTCTTTTACCCACTGTGGCCAGGCACAGCCAACTAAAAAAAATCAATCGCCCATGGAAGAACGTACATCCAACAATCCGGTGTATTCGGTTACCGATACTACACCGGTTCAGCTTAAAGAAGAGGAATGGCAAAAAATCCTCACACCCGAGCAATACTACATCGCCCGCCAGAAAGGAACAGAACGCCCCTGGACCAGCAAATTCGAGCAATTCAAAGAAAAAGGACTGTACCGGTGCCTAGCCTGTGGCAATGCCCTTTTCGTGAGTGATACCAAGTTCGACAGTGGCTGTGGATGGCCGAGCTTTTACCAGCCGGTATCCAAAACCAGCATCATCTACACCCCGGATAATTCCCATGGTATGCGCCGGACCGAAGTGCAGTGCGGACGCTGTAAAGCTCATCTTGGGCATGTGTTCGATGACGGCCCTCCCCCAACCGGCCTGCGTTACTGCATCAACGGTGTAATTCTCGCCTTCCAGAAAGAAGAAAAAAAGAAATAAAAAAAAGCCCGGCATTAACCGG
>CANHUD010000326.1 GCA_947463665.1 Sphingobacteriales bacterium | reverse complement strand
AACGACTGGACACAGTCGACTTCTTTTTTAATGAATAAAACGCCCGATGGGCAGCGGCACTGGATCCGAATTACAGGCCTGCAGAAAGGGAAAGAATATGCCTACCAGTTTCTGATCGATGGCAGTCTGCGTGTGGCGGATTACAATACTGAAAAAGTACTGGACCCGGATAACGACCGCTTCATATCATCGGCAACCTATCCGGGGCTGATGCCGTATCCTACCGGCAAGACCACCGGAATTGTGAGTGTTTTGCAAACAGCCAAGCCGGCGTACAACTGGCAGGTGACCAATTTCACGAGGCCGGATAAGCGCAACCTGGTGATCTATGAATTGTTGTTGCGCGATTTTCTGCAGCAATCCAACTGGAAAACACTTAAAGATACGCTCACCTATATCAAACGGTTAGGGGTGAACACGATCCATCTGATGCCGTTCACTGAATTTGAAGGCAATAGCAGCTGGGGGTACAACCCTTCCTTCTTTTTTGCACCCGATAAATATTACGGCACGGAGAATGACCTTCGTGCCTTTATTGATGAATGTCATAAACAGGGCATTGCCGTGGTGCTGGATCTGGTGCTGAACCATGCGTTCGGACAAAGTCCGCTGGTGCGTATGTATTTCGACCAGACCACCGGTAAGCCTGCTGCCAACAGTCCCTGGTTCAATGCGGATGCCCGCCATCCGTTCAATGTTGGGTACGATTTCAACCATGAAACGGCGGCCACCCGCGAGCTGGTGGATCGGGTAGTGGAGCACTGGCTGGTCAACTATAAACTTGATGGATTCCGGTGGGATCTTTCGAAAGGGTTCACACAAACCAATAACCCCAACAACGTAGCAGCCTGGGGTAATTACGATGCCAGCCGCGTGGCCATCTGGAAACGCATCTACCAGAAAATGCAGACAGTTGCACCTAATTCCTACTGCATTCTCGAACATTTTGCCGACAACAATGAAGAGAAAGAACTCTCCGATGCCGGCATGCTGCTCTGGGGCAATCTGAACCATGCCTTCAATGAAGCTACTATGGGTTTTGTGAGCACCTCTGATTTCAGCGGCGCCCTGCATACCCGTCGCGGCTGGACCAACCCTCACCTGATCGGTTATATGGAGAGCCATGATGAAGAGCGGCTGATGTATAAGAATATCACCTTTGGAAACAGCTCCGGGCCCTATTCTACGCGCTCTCTGCCTACTGCGCTGAAAAGAAAGGAGATGGCCGCTGCTTTCTGGGCCATGATGCCCGGTCCCAAATTGCTCTGGCAGTTCGGTGAGCTGGGGTACGATTTCTCCATTACGTACTGTCCTTCTACGAATTCCGTTCCTACCCCTTACCCGAGTATGAACTGCCGCACCGATCCCAAGCCCATCAAATGGGAATACAGACAGGAATCGCTGCGCGACCAGTTGTACCGGGTGTATGCTGCGCTCATCAATCTGCGCATGACCCCCAACTATCTGCCTACGTTTGTGACCAGTTCGGTTACCTCTGATCTTGCTTCCGCTGTAAAGTGGATGATCGTGCGAAGCGATTCCCTTCAGGTGGTGGTGATCGGAAATTTTGATCTGACGGCCCGTTCCGGAACCATTTCGTTCCCGCAGGCAGGACCCTGGTATTCGTATCTCACCGGCGGCGTACGCAACGCTACCGGTTCATCGGAAACCATTACCCTCCAGCCGGGTGAGTACTATGTATATACCAACAGGAACATATCCAATGCGGTGATTACCTCACTGGAGGATCTGCGGCCGGATTATTCCTCCTCTTCCTTATTGATCTATCCCAATCCGGTGCGGAAGACAGCCCGACTGGCCTATGAATTACCCGAAAGTGGCCGTGTGCAGGTTCGGATCTGGACGATGGATGGCGCCCTGATCGGGAAAATGGATGCCGGTATGAAAGCCAAAGGCCGGCATGAGCTGTCGCTCGATGATAACCGTTTCGGATTGCAGTCGCGCCCGGCCGGTCAATACCTGCTAACCATGGACGTGAACGGGAAGACCATGCGGAAAACCTTCATTTTACAACCATAAACGATGCTTATACATGAACAATTTAAATCAACAATTATGACAATCAAGGGATCCACGGGCCGTGTGGGTATGGTGCTGTTGCTCATGATGGCCTTTATTCAACATGCCTTCACGCAGGGCAGAGTGGTGACCGGTAAAGTGACCAGTTCGAAAGACGGGTCGCCGGTAGCCAATGCCAGCGTACTGGAAAAAGGAACCGGGCGCGGTACGAATACCGACGCTGCGGGTAGTTTCTCTGTTTCAGTTAGCGGAAACAATGCGGTTCTTGTGATCAGTTCCGTTGGCTTCGGCACACTGGAAGTATCAGTAGGAACACAGAACAATCTGTCGGTTTCACTTACCGAATCCAATGCGAACCTCAACGAAGTGGTTGTGGTGGGATATGGTACAGCCCGCAAGCGCGACCTGACCGGTGCGGTGGCTACCATCTCCAGCAAGGATTTCGTGAAAGGTGCGTTGCAGACGCCGGAGCAGCTTATTGCCGGTAAAGTAGCGGGTGTGCAGATCAGCACCAACAGCGGTGCTCCCGGAGCAGGCTCCCGCATCCGCATTCGCGGAGGTGCATCGCTCAATGCCAGCAACGATCCGCTGCTGGTAATCGACGGGGTACCGGTAGACAATGCCGGTATCGGTGGGTCTGTCAACCCGCTGAACATGATCAACCCCAACGACATTGAGACGTTCACGATCCTGAAAGATCCTTCTGCCGCCGCTATCTATGGTTCGCGTGCATCGAACGGGGTGATCCTGATCACCACCAAGAAAGGTTCCCAAGGACAGCTGAAATTCAACGTGAATGCACAGACCTTCCTGCAAACGCCTTCCTCCCGCGTGGATGTGCTCGGTGGAGAAGACATTCGCCGCATTGTTACCGAAAAAGGTACCGCTGCGGATGTAGCCAAGCTGGGCAATGTGAATACCGACTGGCAGGATGTGATTTATACAAGAGCACTGGCGCAGGACGTAAACCTGAGCGCTTCCGGTGCCGCCCTGAAGGGCAAACTGCCTTTCCGCGTGTCTGGTGGCTACCTCAACCAGGATGGTATCCTCAAAACCAGCAATTTCCAGCGGCAGACCATCGGCATCAACCTGAGCCCCCGTCTGCTGAACAATAACCTGAAAGTAGATGTCAACATCAAAGGTGCCCGCACCGCCAATCGTTT
>CANHUD010000325.1 GCA_947463665.1 Sphingobacteriales bacterium | reverse complement strand
TCGTTCATTTCTGTATTGCTCAGCTTTTTCAGTTTGGGAACTTCGGTGAGCAGCGGACGATCCACTTTGTTCAGCTTCTTCATCATCGCGAAATACTTCGGCGGCTCCGGCTGATCTTCCAGGAGGAATTTCACAAAACCATGCTCATCAGATCCAAAACGGAAAGCCCAGTTGCGGATCTTTTCATATCCAACCGTTGAGCTGGGAACGGCACCCAGTGCTTTGCCACAGGCAGAGCCGGCGCCATGTCCGGGCCATACCTGAATATGATCGGGCAACTTACTGAAACGGCTGATCGATTTGTACATCTGGTGCGCACCGGCATCCATCGTACCTACCACACCGGCCGCTTTTTCCAGCAGATCCGGGCGGCCGATATCCCCTACAAAAACGAAATCACCGGTGAAGAACATGACAGGTTCAGGAGATGCAGGAGTGTCCGTCAGCAAGAAACTAATGCTCTCCGGTGTATGTCCGGGTGTATGCCACACATCGATCTTTAAATTACCCACCATGAAGCTGTCACCGTCTTTCAGCGGATGGAAGCTGAAATCAGAAAACTGGTATTGCCACTCCGGTCCGCCTTCTGCTGATAGGTATAATTCACCGCCGGTTAGCTTAGCCAGTTCACGGGAACCCGACAGAAAATCCGCATGGATATGTGTTTCCAGGATATGCGTAATCTTCATATTGTTCTGCTTCGCGATCTCCAGATACGTGTCCACATCTCTCTTCGGATCGATCACAGCAGCTACGCCTGCTTTCTGACAGCCAATGAAGTAACTGGCCTGTGCAAGTGTTTTGTCGTAAATGTGTTGAAAAAACATGGCTCTGATTGATTTAGACTACAAATTTCAGGAATTCCAACCTCTTAATAGGTGATAATAATCACAGAAGTGGAATCAGGGCAATGGAACGCGGAAATTGTATTTGGTACCCCCTAATTTCCGATCGCCTTTTGCCATACTCCCACCCAGATGCTGAATGATTTTGCGGATAGAACGCAGGCCCAGTCCGTTCAGCATGGCCTCTTCCGTCATATCAAAACCTACACCATTGTCTGACGTCTGGATCAGCAGCGACTTCCTGTCTATGGAGATATGGATTTTCATTTCAGTAGCCTGACTATGCTTTTTTGTATTGATCATCACCTCCTGTAATAGTCTGTACAGGTGCTGGTGATACTGTTCAGGCAGGGATACGGAGGTTTCATCTTTGAACACAAGATCGATGTGTTTCAAAAAACCGGATGCATGGGCATAATCCATCAGTGCATCACCAAACAATCGGTTGCGCATATCCATAGAGGCGCCGTATTGCGACAAAACACGTAATTTTTTGATGGCATCTTCCAGGATCTGAAGAGATTCCTCGCCGGCAGGCAGCTTTTGCTGATCGGCCATATACAACATCATTCGCAGTGCCGCCAGCATGGGAACCACATCATTATGCAGTTCAAGGGATACCCGCTGTCTTTCTTCTTCGAGAGCCGCCAGTTCTGCTTCTGCGAATTTTTGTTCAGAAGCATTGAGCTTTCGCTGGTTCTTGTATAAAAAGAAAAAGAAGACACCCACAAGAAACAGGATGAAGAAAAAAACAGAAGATATGGCTAGATATATGTCTCTTTCCGTGGCGCCCATAAGAGCGCAAAACTATATAATACATAGCAGAAAACTATGTAGACCCAAAACAAATGGTATGCCTCCTGCATAAGAAGTTTTGTGTCGTCCCTGTAAAGAAATAAATACACAAGTTGTAAAAAATCAAATAGAATGTACATCGTTGCCAGAGGAATTACAATCAACAACCTGGCAATTATTTCTTTATTAAATAAGGAGAGTGCAAACTCTTTTGCAATATATCTGATCGATAAAATCACAAAAATCAGGTTACTGAAAATATAGGCAAAAGGAAATTTTACCAACTTACTCCACTGACCTACATAATCAAGACAAAAAATAAGAAACAATACAATTGTATAAAAAGTAAAATAACGTTGCAGATTCGTCTCCAGCAGCTTTACAATCATTCTCATAATCAAAGAAATGACAATAAAAGAGCTGAAATACTGAATCAATATTTTGGAAATAAAATCAAGTTCAAGATAACTGGTCAGTTGACTGGCAGCAGCAATTATTAGATATATCAGAAATATTCTGAATTCTATCGTAAGCGATGGCCATTTTAGCAATCCAATACAAATAGGAATAAAAATTCCAAAATCCAGTAAAAAAAGTAACTGTCCCAAAACTTATAATTAAAATCCGGAACTTTGTGCACAAAACGGCGGACAAAACTTTCCTAACTCAATAATCACATCCTCCTCTCCTCCTTTTAAGGCACCCACCATATCCCGATCCTGCGCATCTACTCCAACAAGAATAGCACAAATCTTAAGATCTTCTTTCATACCGTAATAAATACGCACACCAACACAACCTGGCTGATCCAGCAGTTTCCGAAATGCCTCAGCAGAAAATGTTTCAGTAAGAGACAACGAATCTGCATAACCTGCAGTTGGTACATTCTGCCAGTTCTGCCGGTAACGTTCAATGAAATTTTTTGCCTGTTCGTAGGAGATGATGTTTTCCATTAATTTATTTTAAACAAAATAGCTATTTTCTTAAAAAAGACCAAAAATTATTCTGTTCAATCAATAGATACCCTATCAAATTGAGTTAGTACGGAGCGGTAAAACGGATCTGATAAAAGTGCCGGCTCATATCCAATTAGAATAATACGGTCCCGTGCACGGCTTAGTGTAACAAGTAACTTTCTTTCTACCTCCGCTTTTACCAAATGTCCATTCTCTTCATATTCAAATTCTGTGGGCGACTGGATCATCGATAACTGTCTGCCATGTGAAACGGCCATGGATACCAGAATTGTTCCTTTTTCACTTCCCTGATACCGTTCAATGGTATCCACCTGAACCGAACGCCATACATCCTCATCCCCCAGGCACTCGCGAATCTGAGCGATCTGGCTCCGCCAGGGCGTGATTACGCCTACATCCTCCAGCGGATCAAATGCATTGCCACGTGCTTCTTTCAGCCAGTGCAGCAGTTGTACCACTTTATTGGCCTCATCCCTGTTCCGCTTATACGTTGGATCGTAGGAAGATGGAATAAACAATCGTCTGGAACTGGCCAGCAATGGATTGGATGCAATGGCCATGCTGATATGCTGGAGCTGGCTACGCTG
>CANHUD010000324.1 GCA_947463665.1 Sphingobacteriales bacterium | reverse complement strand
TTTTCAAACATTTCCTGTTCGCGACCAGGATAATTCTTCTGCAGGAAACCATCTACAAAAGGCGTATGAACCCGTCCCGGTGAAATGCAATTGCAGCGAATACCTTTTTTCACATAATCTTTCGCTACACTAAGCGTCATGGTTAGTATCGCTCCTTTGGATACCCCATAGGCAAACCGGTCGGCAAGGCCTACACTGCCTGCCACGGAACACAAATTCAAAATTACTCCTACACCCTGTTGAAGCATGTAGGGGATTACGGCATGGATGCAGTTGTAAACCCCTTTTACATTTACTTTCATCACCCGGTCGAAATCCTCTTCAGATGTAGTTTCTACGGTTCCGATATGGCTGATGCCGGCACTGTTGACCAGTATGTCGATATGCCCCTGCTGAGCTATCGCGTTCACGAGTTCTTTTACGGCCAACTGGTTTGTAACATCTAAGCCATGTGGATGAGCACCCTCGCCGAGTTCAGCAGCTTTTTCCGCGGCCTGTTCTGCATTCAGATCCAGGATGTGTACCTCTGCTCCCTGTTTGTGAAACAATCGGGAGATTGCCAGACCAATTCCACTGGCTCCTCCGGTAACTATAACCTTTTTTCCCCTCAGTGATAACATATTTTGCACTTTATGGTCGATAAAAATGAAATATAGTGTATTCCTTTCATTATTGTAGTATTTTCAAAGCATGCTTCTGTATAAAAAAGAGGATCACTGCTGGTCGGTTTACCTCAGCCAGATGAAACGAAGCCATACGGAGCTAGTATCATGGCTAACCCGTGAACTGCATTTTCCCAATGGCGTTTACCTGATGACCGGCACGGGCATCGTCCCTCCGGATGATTTTACGCTGCTGACCGGAGATATCGTATCCATCATTATACCATCCATCGGTATACTAACCAATACAGTTTCTATATGAAAAAGTTATTGTTCTCTTTTTCACTATTTATGATTTCTTCTTTGGTAACCGGACAGACGAAAGTGCCCGGTAAGCTGGCTGAAAAGCCGTATGGGGCCTTGCCTTCAGCGCGACAACTCGCCTGGCATGAGACAGAGACGTACGTGCTGATCCATTTCACACCCACCACTTTTGAAAACAAGGAATGGGGGTATGGTGATGCGGATCCTGCCTCGTTTAATCCAACCGCTTTTGATGCAAACCAGATCGTTTCTGCTGCAAAGGATGGCGGTTTCAAAGGGTTGGTACTCGTAGCGAAGCATCACGATGGGTTTTGTCTGTGGCCTACCAAAACCACGGATTACAATATCAGTAAAAGCCCCTGGAAAAATGGAAAGGGCGATATGGTTCGGGAGTTCGAACAGGCCTGTCGGAAACTCGGACTGAAATTTGGAGTATACATATCTCCATGGGACCGGAACAACGAGCATTACGGAACGCATAAATATGTAGAGATTTACCGCGAACAACTGAGAGAGCTGTATACCCAGTATGGAGAATTATTTATGTCGTGGCACGATGGTGCCAACGGGGGCGATGGCTATTACGGAGGCAAGCGCGAAACACGGAATATTGATCGGGCTACCTATTATGGGTGGGACACTACCTGGGCGGCTACCCGTAAGTTGCAGCCAATGGCTAATATTTTCAGTGACGTAGGACCAGATGTCCGATGGGTAGGCAATGAACATGGAGAGGCAGCAGCCACATCCTGGGCAACGTATGAGCCGAAACCCAGAGCAGGCAGTAAGAAAGCGGGACCTGGTGAGTCCGACTACCATAATTCACCTACCGGAACACTGAATGGAAAATTCTGGATTCCGGCGGAATGTGATGTGCCGTTGCGCCCGGGCTGGTTTTATCATAAGGATCAGGATGAAAAGGTGAAATCTCCTGAAAAACTTTTTGACATCTACCTGAAATCCGTGGGTAGGGGTGGTGCTCTGGATCTGGGACTTTCTCCCGATACACGAGGGCTGCTGCATGAGAACGATGTGCGTTCGCTGAAAGCCTTTGGAGATATTCTGCGAAACACATTTGCAAATAATCTGGTGAAAACATCCTCCGCACCAAAAGAACTGAGTGATGATAATAAAAATTCTCACGTGAAGAATGATGTGTTTGTAATGGAATGGAAATCGCCTCAAACATTCAATGTGTTGCGGATACGGGAGAACATAAAGCTTGGCCAGCGTGTACAGGAATTTGTGGCCGAAGCCTGGGTCAACGGGGCCTGGCAGACGATCACGGAAGCAACCAGCGTTGGCAATGCCCGCATTCTGGTGTTTCCGGCGGTAACCACTCAAAAGGTCAGGGTTCGCATCACCAAAACAGGAGCGGTCCCTTTGATCAGTGAGATCGGATTATTTAAGAAACTGTAAATTTTGATAGTAGATTTTAGAGGTTAGCTGGTTAGTTATTCCTCTAACCTCTAATCTCTAACCTCTAATCTCTAACCTCTAATCTCTAATCTCTAAATTCTTTTCACCCATGTCCAAATCAATTTTGTCTTTTCTGCTATTGCTGAGCGTAACCGTAAACGCGCAGAAGAATTTTTTAAATGAAACAGTTGAAGCTAAAAACGCCCGGATGGACTGGTGGCGCGACGCAACTTTCGGAATGTTCATCCATTGGGGGGCTTATGCAGTTCCTGCAGGCATCTATGAAGGCAAGGAAGTAAAAGGCATTGGCGAGTGGATTATGAACAGTGCGAAGATTCCCATTCCCGTGTATGAGGGATACGTAAAGCAATTCAATCCCACTTCGTTTAACGCTAAAGAGTGGGCCTCCATTGCCAAGGCGGCGGGCATCAAATACATTGTGATCACTTCCAAACATCACGATGGATTCTGTTTGTGGGACAGTAAGATAACCAACTATGATATTATGGATGCAGCGCCTTTCAAGCGTGATATCCTGAAAGAACTTTCCGATGCCTGTAAGGAAGCAGGTATAAAAATGTGTTTTTATCATTCTATTATGGACTGGCACCAGCCGGATGCGGAAAGTCCGAAAGATTATAAGCATCAGCACAATCCCTCTGCTAACTGGGCCCGTTATCGCGAAGAGTATTTAAAGCCACAGCTGAAAGAACTGATCGTGAAATATGATCCGGCTGTTCTCTGGTTCGATGGCGAATGGATTCCGGAATGGACGGAAGATCAGGGGAAAGATCTGTATAATTTCCTGCGGAACCTTAAGCCCGATCTGATCATCAACAACCGCGTAGGGAAGGGCCGTTCCGGTATGCAGGGTATGAACAA
>CANHUD010000323.1 GCA_947463665.1 Sphingobacteriales bacterium | reverse complement strand
GCCGTAATTTGCAGCCTGCTCAAAAGAGTATCAACCTGAAATCCATGTTACAATTTGCAGACGCACAGCTGGCGCAGCTGATCATACATTATGCCGGGAACAAGAACAACCAGGAGAATTATGTGCTCTCAGATCGCCGGGTAGGACGATTGGACCCGGAAACGCAGCAGTTGATGGTGCGGTTTTTTTTAGCACCTTTCAAAACAGCGGAACAGTTTCGGTTCTGGCATGAATCCGACATTCAGTTAAACCCCTGTTTTTCTTTTCTGACCGATATTTTTGAGGATCCGGAACAGTTTACGGAGAAGTCTAAGAGTCTGTGCCGTCATTTGTATGAATGTACGATGCATCCGCAGATCAAACCGGGGGATTTGTTCATGGCAGAGTTAACAGATGTTCAGTGGGGGGAGCAGACCGTCAGTGCCGTAGTGATTGTAAAGTCGGAGAACAAAGAAACATTTGTACAGTCGCAATACGCTGCCGGAAATTTTGATCTGCAGACACTGGCCGGTATCCGGCTGGATAAGATCGACAAAGCCGCGCTGATCCTGCATACAGAGGCGGGCGACGGGTTTCGGGTATGTGTGGTGGATAACGTCAGCAGGGGGTCGGAGGCGGCGTACTGGCGGGATGATTTTTTAAAGATCGTGCAGGTGGAGGATGCGTATTATCATACCAGCCAGATGCTGGGCATTGCGAAGGAATACATCACCGGTCAGTTTTCAAAAGAGTTTCAGGTGACCAAGACCGACCGGATCGATCTGCTGAACCGCTCGCTGGAATATTTCAAAACGCATGATGCCTTTGATAAGGAGGAGTTTGAAGAGGAAGTTTTTCATCACCCGGAGATGATAGATTCGTTCCGGAGTTTTGATCAGCAGTTCCGTCAGGAGCGAGGTCTGGAAATGGAAGCATCGTTCGATATCTCAGATCAGGCGGTGAAAAAGCAGGCGAGGGTATTCAAAAGCGTATTGAAGCTGGACCGGAATTTCCATGTCTATATTCACGGAAACCGGCAGTTGATTGAGCGCGGCGTGGATGAGGATGGTCGCAAGTATTACAAATTGTATTATGAGGAAGAGAGCTGATAACGTATGTTGGGTTGAATCTGTTTTCAGTATCTTCATAGCTCAACTGAAAAAGCACATATGAAACAGATCATCACGGCCGGCATTGCGGCGCTTTCTCTGGCAGCCTGTTCCTCTGGTAGCGAAGATACAGAGCCTGATACCACTAAGGGACTGGCTGTTCAGGAGTGGGGTATGGTAGATGGTAAGCAGGTTCATCTGTACACCCTCACCAATGCGAAAGGAAATACGGTGACCATCACCAACTATGGCGGGATCGTTACCTCCTGGATGGCGCCCGACAAAGCCGGAAACAAGGCGAATATTGTAGTGGGCTTCGATAGTCTGGCGCCCTATCTGCAGAAGCATCCGTATTTCGGGGCACTGATCGGCCGATATGCTAACCGAATCGGAGATGCCCGTTTCATTCTGGACGGGGTTACCTACCAGCTTGCTGCAAACAATGGAAAGAATCATCTGCATGGAGGAAATAAGGGATACGATAAGGTAGTGTGGGAGGTGAAACCAGTAGTTGATTCCGTGCCTGCGCTGACGCTCACTTATCACAGTCCGGATGGCGAAGAAGGCTATCCCGGAAATCTGCACATCGAGGTGATCTATACCTTTACGGATGAGGATGAGCTGCTGATCGAGTATTCGGCCAGTACCGACAAGGCTACGCCGGTGAATCTCACCAATCATGCCTATTTCAACCTGAGCGGGGATATGGGCACCACCATTCTTGGGCACACCCTGCAGGTGAAGGCGGATGCTTATACACCGGTGGATACAACGCTTATCACCACCGGAGAGCGGCGTTCGGTGGAGGGCAGTCCTTTTGATTTCCGGACACCGCACACCATTGGTGAGCGGATCGCAGATGTACCGGGAGGATATGATCACAATTTTGTGCTGGCCAGAGAAGGTGCTGAACTGGAGAAAGTAGCGGTGCTGAGCGATTCGGTAAGCGGACGTAAACTGGAAGTGTATACTACTGAACCCGGTATGCAGTTTTACAGCGGAAATTTTCTGGATGGAACGATTCGTGTGAACGGCGGAAATCTGTTGCAGAAGCATGGTGCTCTCTGCATGGAGACCCAGCATTTCCCGGATTCACCGAATAAGCCCGATTTCCCTTCTGTGGTGCTGAAACCCGGCGAAAAATACCATACGATAACCAAGTATAAGGCCACACTCTGAGGATTTTGACCGAACATTGCGGTCTGAAGTAAAAGGAACAAGAAAAATGACTATTGAACAACTCGATCAGACTGCCACGCAGGTCCGCCGCGATATCCTCCGGATGGTGCACGCGTGCCAGTCGGGCCACCCCGGTGGCTCTTTAGGCTGTGCCGATCTCCTGACGGCCCTCTATTTTAAGGTGATGAACCTTCGCGAAACCACCAATGCTGAAGGATTCATTGATTTCTCGATGGACGGTATCGGAGAGGATGTGTTCTTTCTCTCCAACGGCCACATCTCCCCGCTGATCTACTCCGTGCTGGCAAGGCGTGGGTATTTTGGGGTGCCTGAACTGGCTACTTTCCGCCGTATCAATTCCCGCTTGCAGGGGCATCCCACTACCCATGAGCATCTGCCGGGTATCCGGATCGCTTCGGGTTCACTGGGACAGGGCCTCTCTGTGGCCAATGGTATGGCACATGCCAAGAAACTGAAGGGTGACAATAGCCTTGTCTATGTATTGATGGGCGATGGAGAACAGCAGGAAGGACAGATCTGGGAAGGCGTTCAGTTTGCGGTGCATTATAAACTGGATAATCTGATCGCTGTTATCGACTGGAATGGCCAGCAGATCGACGGACCTACAGAGAAGGTGATGAGCAATCGGGATCTGAATGCAAAATACGAAGCGTTTGGGTGGAAGACCATTCAGCTGACGGATGGGAACAATATGCAGCAGGTGCTGGAGGCACTGGCAGCTGCCAAAGCGGCGTGCGGACAGGGGCAGCCCGTGGCCATAATGATGAAGACGGAAATGGGAGCCGGTGTGGATTTCATGATGCATACTCACAAATGGCATGGCTCTGCGCCCAATGATGAGCAGCTCGCCAATGCATTGTCGCAACTCCCGGAAACCCTCGGTGATTATCCCGCTTAATTCCCTAACCCATTCAGCACGTAATCATGAAAAAATATACGTTCTCCGAAAAAAAAGAT
>CANHUD010000322.1 GCA_947463665.1 Sphingobacteriales bacterium | reverse complement strand
TTTAGTATTTTGAAATCTGCTCTTTCAGCAATCGACGGGCAAAATGGATACGGCTCTTGATGGTACCCAACGGCTCCTGCAGCATATCCGCGATCTCATGGTATTTGAATCCCTCGAAATACAGCATGAAAGGCTGCTTGAAGATCTCCGGCAGATTGTGAATCGCCTGCTGGATCTCCTTGATCCGAAGATTCGATTCCGCTGTATTCGAGATGGTAACCTGCTGGTGATCCAGCAGATAATCATTGGCCGATTTGTCGAAAATAGTATTCTGCTTGACCTTCCGGCGATAATTATTAATAAAGATATTGCGCATGATGGTGTACAGCCAGGCCTTGATGTTGGTCCCCACGCTGTACTTCTCCTGGTTGGCCAGGGCACGAAACATAGTTTCCTGTAACAGATCCTTGGCGGTTTCCTGGTCTTTGGTAAGGGTAACGGCGAAAGGCTTGAGGAAATCAGCGTTCTGGATCAGCATTTTGTTGAACTCAGCTGTTGCCATTGTGTTTTTGTTTAATTGTGTAGGAAACGAATTTAAACAAATAAACCGGACCTGACCAAATTTT
This sequence comes from Sphingobacteriales bacterium, assembly GCA_947463665.1. Taxonomy (GTDB): domain Bacteria; phylum Bacteroidota; class Bacteroidia; order Chitinophagales; family Chitinophagaceae; genus Pollutibacter. The sequence continues at coordinate 2,695 of CANHUD010000322.1, read as the reverse complement.
TGTGTAATCATTTGGTAAAATGTTCTAAACAATTCAGAACAAAGGGCTATAAAACATGCTTTTCGGATAAGAAAAAAACGCGTATGGTTTTTGTTTAACGAAATAAGGCCTCTGCGGTGAGGGATTTGGCAATCAACCGCTCCGAATAGGTATTTGAAGTCATTCCGGCCGATGTGATCACGGTTAGGAAAATGGATTTATTTGACCGCGTCTGCTCTTTAAAGAGGGCGAGCTTCTGCTCCAGAACAGCTGCATATGTTTTATTAATGGTGAATGCAGTGGTACTGAATTTGATTTCCACCAGGTGGATCACCCCATCTTGTCTGTCCAACAGCAGGTCTATCTGTGTACCTGTTCCTTCCGGATCCCTGTGCAACCACGTACTTGCTTCCGTATATACACCTGTTAAACCCAACGCATCCTTTATCTGATCAATATGTCTGAAGCAGAGGCGTTCAAATGCAAAGCCCGACCAGCTTTCCCACACAGGGGAGGCGGCAAGTGCATTCCAGGTGCCTTTTCCTACTGCCTTTTGCCCCGCCATGAACCTAAAGTAGAAATAAGTGAATTCATCGCTTAAGCGAAATAAAGTTCCCTTCAATTTCTTTTGATAGGCGGGCCATTCGCTCACAAACCCGCTTTCAATGAGTTCCTGCATCACCTGGTTGAACTGACCGCCGGATGAAAATCCACTGGCCTCCAGTAATTCCTTTCGGTTCAGTCCGCCATGCCTGCCCGCCAATGCCTTTACCACCGCCAAATGGGCATCTGGATGATCAAAAAGAGAGACATAAAGATTGGAGAACTCCCCATTTAACAAACCATCCTTCGTAAAACACAACCGATCGATCGATTCCGAAAAACTTTCCCCTTTTCGTATTTCTTTCAGGTAATAGGGAATTCCACCCATCACCATATAGAACTGCATCAACTGCAACCGGTGCAACCGAATCTGACGATGAATCAAGAAATCCTCTGTTTCCTGGAGATTAAAAGGCAATAACCGTATGCGCCGTGTCAGCCGGTTGTGCAACCCGGCCTTATTGTTTACCACATGTTCAATCATCCAAGACGCTGATGAGCCACAAATGATGACCATCAGATCCGAACGGCGCGTACCCCATTTGTTCCACCAATAATCAAATGCAGATAAAAACCCGGAACGTGGCGTATTGAACCAGGGAAATTCATCAAAAAAAATAACTTTTCTCCTGCGGTCCGATTGCCCTATCACATTGCTTAACAAACTAAACGCCTCTCCCCAGTTCGATGGTACTGCAAACAACCGCTGCTGGCCAGTAGCCTCCCCCACAGCCTGGTGCATATTTTTCAATTGCTCCTTCAGGGAAGCCCCCTTTCTTCCCACCAACTCTATCAGCAAATCATCGCCCAGAAACTGACGGATTAAAAATGTCTTTCCCACGCGCCGCCTACCATAAACCGCAACCAGTTCCGGAACACCTGATCGAAATGCTTCCCGCAAAATACATGAAAAAAGAGGTGATTCCACCAAATGTTAAAAAGCTGATGGGTGTAATTTCACTGCCGGATTCCTTCGATTATAAAACAGCACTTAAAGAAGCGATTGCATCAAAACACAGTAAATGAAACGTGTATTCGTGGATACCACTGTATTACTTGATTTTCTGGCAGATCGTAAACCGTTCTCCGATGCGGCCGCACATCTTTTTGCAGCTGCCGGCCAGCAAAAAATCAAGATTCATGTATCCGCACTTTCTTTTTCAAACTTGTACTATATACTCAGGCAATCGCTATCTCACAAGCTGCCCATCCCTATCCCATCAGCTGCTTACACAACACAATAGAAGGACGCGCCTCTTCTATCCCGGGAGCCTTCCCCTCCAGCGCCTGCACATAAAACCGATCATGCAGCTGCTCCAGTCCGCCTTCCATCAATACTACCTTTCCATCCACCGTGAGCCGGCGATAAAACCCCGATGTCCCCTCCGGCAGATCAGCCGCATCCACACTCAGCCGCCACCGTACCCTTGCCTGCTGCAACTGCAATACGCCAGATGCCCGGCGCTCCGTGATCTCCGCATTGAGGATCGCCTCTACCGGCCCGAAAACCCATATCAATACATCAAAAAGATGAATGCCGATATTGGTCACAATACCGCCACTCTGCACAACATCACCTTTCCATGAAGCAAAATAAGCATCCGATCGCGGAGCAATATGCTCTATCACCACTTCATGATCCTGCCTGCCGGCCAATTCCACCATTCGTTTCAGTTCCTGCACCTCTTCCAGCAGCCGTAACTGCAATACGGTAAAAACCCTTCCGCCTCCCTCCCGCTCCAAAGCAGCCAGGCCTTCCAACGCCGAAGGCTCCATTACCAAAGGCTTCTCACAAATTACCTTCACCCCCTGCTGCAACGCCCATTCTATTTGGGTACGATGGTACTGATTCGGAGAACAGATGCTCACCCATTCGGTTGGGTTCTCCTGAAACCACAAAACAAAGGCTTCGAAAGAGGAAAAGATCCGGGCATCCGGAAAATAGGCCCGAACCGCTTCACCCGCATCTACAGGATCAAAGGCTGCCACAAGCGTATGACCCAACCGGTGCATGGCCCGCAGATGACGGGGAGCAATATATCCGGCTGCGCCGATCAGTGAAAAAGATGCCATGCCGCGAAGGTAAGAGCTGGAAAGGCTTTAACAAGGCACA
>CANHUD010000321.1 GCA_947463665.1 Sphingobacteriales bacterium | reverse complement strand
GCCAATATTATTAACCTTTATCCTACTTTTTTTAGCCGGTCTCCACCTGTACAACAACTGGCGGATACAGCCCCATTCCCTGTACCTTTCGGGGGCACTGCTTTTTATTACGTACTATTTTGCTATCCATTATTTCTTTATTTACGGAACCTCTGCATTCTGGCTGGCTGTTTTATTTGGTCACGGTACTCCGTTGATCTATCTGATCGGCCCGCTGCTTTATTTTTATGTCAGGGGGGTGTTGAACGATGAACATCGCCTGAAGCGGGGTGATTTCTGGCATTTTTTACCTGCGATTTTCGACCTTTTTACGCGTATTCCGTATTATCTGAAGCCCTGGTCGTTTAAGATCTGGATGGCGGGTGAACTGGTAAAGGACATTCGCCACATGCACGATTTTGCGGATGTATTTTTCCCGCCCTCCTATTTTTCTTTGCCTGCCAGGCTGGTTTCTATGATCGGGTATACGGTTTATTGCCTGTGGATGGTCTGGCAATTCAGGAGGCATTATGAGGCAGGCAGCAGGATTCCGATTCAGATTGCGAAAGTCCCGATCCGATTTTTGTTTTATCTCCTGGGGGTTTCTTTGCTTACGGATGTTTCGATATTGGTGCTGCTGTTGATGTTTCTATTCGATAAAAGCATGGCTGTGATGCAGGTTACCCAAAATCCGTTGCTATTGATCGGTTTTCTGGGGCTTCTCAGCATTCCTGTCATTATCCAGTTACATCCGGAAGTATTGTATGGCATTCCCAGATGGAGGAGCGGGTCTGCTACTGATATGTCCGAAGATGCTCAGGAGCGTTCTTTGGACGATGATCCACAGGTATCCGAAAAGGATGAGCCATCTGCGGAGGCCGAAATGAAGTTCAGGGCTCTGGCTCAACGGATCGGGGATACCATGGAACAGGAGAAATTATTTCTGCAGCCCGACTTTTCACTGGAGGATCTGTCGAGGGCGATGGACGTACCCAAGCAGCATTTATATTATTGTTTCAACCATATCCTGCAAAAGCGGTTCACGCAATTGAGAGCGGAACTTAGGGTTCAGTATGCCTGTTCGTTGATCAGGAATGGAGCAACGGAGAAGAAAACACTGGAGGCTATTGGAATGGAGTCTGGATTCTCTAATAGGAGTTCGTTTATCAATACCTTCCGGGAATTTACCGGCATGACGCCGAGTGAATACCAGCGCTCCGTGGAGGAAGTTTAAAGCGTTTTTTGTCTATTTTTTTGTCTGATTTTCCCTAGGTCGAGGGTATTTGTCAAAAAACAACGTTTTTTAACAAGAACTCGCCTCTGACAATTGAGACTTGGGAAGTCCTTGGACATTTTTGTAGATGAAATCGCATATCATGGGGTATATCTACAAGAAAACGTATTCTTATTTTCTCTTTTGTATTTCGATTTTCGGCGTTTTAAGCCTACAGGCGCAGGATCTGACGATCATTACCGGAGGGCAGACGGGAACTTCAGGAACGAATTGGAGTATTTCTGGAAATGAGCTAGTGGTAGCGGCAACCGGTAGTGCATCCGTGGATCCCAGTGTCATCACCAACCACCTCACGAATACGGGAGATCTCGTAGTAAGGCTACCCTGGTTGTCGGGCACACAGAGGGATATAAATATTAACAGCAGCATTGCATATACCGGTTCAACCCCTCGGACCTTATCTTTTCGGGCAGCGAATGATATAGTTATAGCGGCAAGCGTTCAGATTACCTCTGCCAATACAGCCCTTAATCTGGTATTGCACACACGTCTGGGAGCAACTGCCCACCCAGACAATGGGGGAGTGGTTTTATCCAATGCGCCTGTTATTTCCACGAATGGCGGGCATCTGTGGGTTGGTGGCGGAACGTCTGCCAGCTCAACCTGGAATGGTCTGACAGTTGGAAATGGACACTCTACCGTATGGGCTGCAGGCACATCCGGTATACCGATAGTAGGCGCCACCATCACCACGAATGGAGGAAACCTCTACATGGCCGGAAGAGCTTTTCCGACAACCACCCCCAATACACAGGATTCATACGGGATGTATCTGGACAACAGCACCATCAGTACTGGTTCCGGCAGCATCACGCTCAACGGGACAATCCAGGGTACGTACAACGGTGGCTCAGGTGTTATGCTTTTAGGAACCACAGGTGCCGTAGGCTTGACTACTACGTCCGGTAGCATCGATATAACAGGCACTGGATCAGACGATGGTGTTACGAGAAGCTGGCGGGTAGGTGCGTATCTATGGGGGTTTAACCATGCCGTAACAGTTTCCAGCCAGTCGGGAAACATTAGCGTGGATGGTGACGCCCAGTTTACTTCCACCTTCAATGATAAAGAAGGAATTGTAATATCCTCAACTGCTACGAATCGGGCGCGCATTATTTCCAGTTCGGGAAATATCACCCTAAGCGGTACAAATACGCGTGAACAGGATGGACAGTATTGCAATTCGATCCGTTTTACTGCATCTGATGCATCGAATGCTATACGCATTGGATTTGATGGGACCAATGCCTACAGCGGGAATATACTGATAGAAGGGAATTCTATTTATCAGCGAAACAACCAGGCAGGCGCAGGATCCATATCTATCCAGTCGACCGGCACGCTTACGCTCCAACCTACCGGGAACAGTTTCACCTATATGCGTTCAGGGAATGCCTCAGGACTTACGTTCAACGATGACTGGAATTTCGGGTCTTCATTGAGCGGATTTACCTATGGGAAAACAGGCAATACGCAGGATCTGAGCTATGGAAATTCGCTAACAGTTGCCGGTCCTGTAACATTCCATGTCAACAGTTTCACGATCAACAGCAACATCACGAGCAGCACCGCATCCGACGTCACCATCAATGCCAACGTGAACTTTAGCACCTCAGATACAAGGCAGACCATCGCCTCCGCCGGCGGTGACATCATCATCCATGCCGACAAGGATGCGAACGGAACGGGCCAGCTCAGCCTGGACTACCTCACCCTCAATCCGGGTGCGGGCAACATTATTATTCGAGGGGAGTCCTTTTTCTGGACCATTACGTCAAATACCGATAAGCCCTATATCAATGGTACGGGAAGTTTCACCCTTGAACCCAGCGATGCCGCCTTTGCTGGAGGAGTAGCCACTTTATGGTTTGTGTTTGACCAGGATGCGAATGGAATCAGCGGATTAACCATTGGTAAGGCTGGAAATACCGAGGATGTTGAGGTCAACACCAATCTTTCTATCGGTGGCCCTATTTCGATTTATGGCGGGTAT
>CANHUD010000320.1 GCA_947463665.1 Sphingobacteriales bacterium | reverse complement strand
TTTGAAATACTGCTCTGCCATCAACAGGTCCGATGGATAGGTGATCTTTATATTACTATCCTCTCCGGATACTAAAACCACCGAAACGCCTGAAGATTCCACCACGGTCGCCTCATCTGTAAAAGACGGTTCATACGGCTGTTGCAGAGCGGATTTCAGCAGGGACGACTGAAATGTCTGTGGCGTCTGTACCGCCCGCAAAACTTCGCGATCCACTACCTCCGAGCCGATTTCCGTTAATCGCCGCATACTATCCTTTACCGCTACTACCGGTATGGCAGACCCATGCAGAGCAGCTATATCGTAACACCGCTGAATAAGCTCCGAAGATACCATGCACCGTACGGCATCGTGCACAAAAATGATCGAATCATCCGGGGCAAGTCGCACGCCGGCCTGTACCGACTCAAATCGGGTAGCACCTCCGGTGGTAAGTTCTATTCCGGAAGGATCGGAAAAATAAGCTGAAAGCAGGGAACGACCGGATTCCATATGCAGGGAAGGCAATACCACCACCATCTGTATATCTTCAAATGCCCTTCGAAATGCTTCCAGTGTATGCACCAGTACCGGCTTCCCGCCCACCTGCAAAAACTGCTTGGGAACGGACTGCCCCATACGTGTTCCGGATCCTCCGGCCACTATAACCGCAAATTTTTCCATCGTTCGTTTTGGCTAAAATAAACAATTGTACCTTGCCAATATGCGACGAATTGTCTGTGCACTGGGATTCATTGGTCTGTTCGCCTGCTCCGAACCTTCTTTAACAGAAAAAAAAGTACTGGCGCTAAAAAAAATGGACTTGCTCATTACCGCTGATCACCTGATCTCCGATATATTTCCTGTTCCGGATACCAAGGTTCCTGATGCCCAATGGTTATGGGGATCCGCCCACATCAAAGCCGGGATCGATCTTCGGACGCTCTCCGCCAAACAACTGGAAATCGACCAGAAATCCATCAGAATAACACTGCCGGCACCGCAGATCTTATCTGTAGACACAGAATCTTCCCCTATACGAAAGGCCTACTCATCGGAAAATCTTTCGGAAGGACTCCGTACCCAGGCGATGCTTCAATTTAAAAAGAATATTCTGACAACCGCTACGATAAAGGCGATTCAGGACGAAGCTGCTTCAAAAGCCAGCAGTTTTTTATCTGACTACCTACGGCAACAGGGGTTCACGCGAATTCGGATAAAATTTGATGCTACACTTCAGTCACCATCAACCATCCTGCCATGAAAAACAAATATAAACTATTCGTTTTCCTGATGGTCCTGCTCCTGGTATTCATGCTGCTTCAGCGATCCTCTCTTCCCGGATCATGGAAAGAACTATTCAGCACCGACTCCTATTCGTACCGGGACCCGGAAAAATTGCTGAAGGATATACGTACCCTACATTCGATGGTGGTAGTTACCGCGCAGGAAACCGTTGTATGGGATTCCGTCAGACAAACAAATACATATTCTGATCAACTGATCCTGAGTGGTAAAGGCAACATAACGGCAGGAAACGATCTTCGTCTGCTCATGCCTGAAGATCTGGTACTCGAAGGGGATTCAATCGCACTGAAACTACCACCCGCCGAACTGCTGACGGTGCAGGATATTCCTTCATCCATTATCATACTTAAAAAAAGCGGTGAATGGACGACAGAAGCCATGGATCAGGTTAAAAAGCAACATCATTTTTGGCTGCAGAGAAAAGCCCTCAGCCGGAATATGCCGGGTATGGCCGAGCAGAGAGCCCGCGAATGGCTGGACAATTATCTTCGGATGATCGGCTTTGAAAAAGTGACGTTATACTGAAGCCTGCTTATCCAGTAAGAGCATACACTCCTGGAACAGTCGTTCGCTATTGATCGCCACTGTACCCACTTCTTCACAAACCAATCCTCCTGCAATATTGGCCATCTCCGCCATCAGATCTACATTACGGGTAACCGCATACACCAGCGCTGCTACCGCAATCACGGTATCCCCCGCACCGCTTACGTCGGCAATATTTCGGCGATGGGAAGGAATCAATCTGTGTTCCACACCGTTATGATAATATGCCCCATGCTCAGATAAGGTAATAAACGAAATACGATGCCCAAGTCGCTCCTGCAACTGTGCATGGATACGATCCATCAACTCCGGTGAAACACCCTCGTCTATAAGATTCAACCCCTCCTTAACCTCTTTCAGGTTCGGCTTGAAAATATCCACCCCCCTGTACTGGAAAAAATGTCGACGCTTGGGGTCCACCGCCGTAGGTATGTTGCGCTGGCGGCACAACTCCAGCACCTCTCTAATAACTCTTTCAGTTAGTACACCTTTGTTATAATCCTCGAAGATCACGATCGCCGGGGCCACTTCATCCAGAAATCGGACAACCGACGCCAGCAGCTGATTTTCTTCTTCCGAATTCAGATCATGCGTAACCTCTGCGTCCAGACGCATCATCTGCTGGTTGCGACTGATCACGCGGGTTTTATTGGTAGTGATCCGATCCGATGATGGGCAAATGAATTGAGTATCGATACCCTTCTCCTCAAACATGGAGCGCAATTGCCGTCCATCCTCATCTTTTCCGGTAACGGAGAGAATGGAAGCTTTTGCACCCAGTGAAGCCAGATTCAGCGCTACATTTCCGGCTCCCCCTATTCTGTATTCCTTACCTGTTACCGATACCACCGGAACGGGTGCTTCCGGAGAAATGCGTTCTACATGGCCCCACATATAGGTATCCAGCATCACATCACCAATTACACCTACATGAAGATTTCGAAATTCAGCAAACAGTTGCGGGATGTTCATACCACAAAAATACAGTCTATTTGGATGATTTCTGAGCGATAAAATACAACGGAATACCCAACAAGGTTATAAGTAGTCCGGGCCAGGTGTATTCAGGTTTGAACAAGATCAGCAGTCCGCAAAAACTAAGGCCCATAAGCATATAGATAAAAGGCAAAACCGGATATCCAAATGCTTTATATGGGCGCTCCATCTCCGGTCGCTTCTTGCGAAGAATAAAGATACCGGCGATGGTCAGCACATAAAAAAGGACGACAATAAAACTCACCATATCCAGCAGATCGCCGTATTTTCCACTCAGACAAAGCAGGGAGGCTACAACACACTGAGCCCAAAGCGCCCATTGTGGAACCGCATTTTTATTCAATGTAGCTGCCTTTTTCAGGAAAAGTCCATCATTGGCCATCGTATAATAAACCCTTGCTCCGGCCAGCACCAGCCCGTTGATACAGCCAAACGTAGAAACCATGATCAGG
>CANHUD010000319.1 GCA_947463665.1 Sphingobacteriales bacterium | reverse complement strand
CCGGGCATCTACCAGTTGAACAATGTACGCACTGTCTGGCAAACCGTTCGTATCCTTCAGCAACGGGGATGGAATATCCATTCGGAAACGGCCATTCGTGCACTGGCAAAAGCCGGGAAGACTACCGGACTTCACGGACGCTGGGAAGTCATTGACCGGCAGCCAATGACGGTGCTGGATGTGGGCCACAACATAGATGGCATGCGCCAGATTCTTCGCCAGTTATCGGCTACCCGCTACGATCAGCTTCATTTAATTCTGGGGATGGTAAAGGATAAAGATGTGCGCAGTGTACTGGCATTGTTACCAAAAGAGGCCATCTATTATTTTACGCAGGCCTCTATTCCCAGAGCCCTGCCGGCGGATCAACTGCGGGAACTGGCACAGGAGCTGGAATTACAGGGAGAACTATTTTCAGATGTGAATGCAGCCTTAGATAAAGCTCGTATCAGCGCTTCTGCCGCGGATCTTATTCTTGTTTGCGGATCTGTGTTTCTGGTGGGTGAGGTCAGAAGGCGTTAAGCCGCTGCAGCGCATAAAAAAGGGCTGTTGCATGCATGCTCTGGATGATCTGGTTATCTGCCAGCAACTGCTTAACCTCTTCGATAGTAAGCAGATGAATTTCAATATCCTCATTTTCATCAAGTGACTGACCGGCCTGTTTTTCGCCTCCGGTAGCCAGGAACATGTGCATCCAGTTGTTATGCGTAGAAGGATTGGCGGATGTTTTCCCGAGGTATTCGAACTGTTTGAAAACATATCCCGTTTCTTCCAGCAGTTCGCGCCGAATAGCGGTTTCCAGATCGGTATCGTCCGAATCCACACATCCTCCCGGAATTTCATACATGGTCATACCCAATGCATGCCGGTACTGACGTTCCATCACCACTTTACCATCGGATGTAAGCGCAACGGCGGTGACCCATTCCGGAAATTCATATACATAGTAGGGCTCCACGATCTTCCCGTCCGGACGCTGGCAGCTGTCTTTCCGCACCGTAAACCAAAGATCCCTGAAGAGATATTCCGAACGAAGCGTCTTCCATTCCATGTATTACCAGTTGTTTCGTTCGCGCAGGCTGTTGACATGCGCACAGTGATGCCTGCCATGCCACGCATACATGCCCAGCATATCCCAAAGGGTTATGGTCTGCTTACGTTCCGGATGAAAGACCGTTTGCTGAAAGTCCTGTTCCGACATATGTTTCAGCACATCGAACCAGCGATTGTGCAGAGCGTGAAGCAGTGTGAGCGAAATATTCACTGCCATATGGTAATCACTCATTTCGGCCCATGCCGCTTCGTTATAGGGTTTGATTACGGGGTTGTCTTCCGTTAGACCCAGTTTAAAACGGATAAACGCATTCATATGACTGTCGGCCACATGATGAATAACCTGACGAATGTTCCATCCGTCAGGTCTGTAGGGCGTATTGAGTTGCTGTTCATCGAGGTTGTGGATCGACATTTCCAGCTGTCGGGGTAAAAAAAGCACCTCCCACATCCAGGTATCTTTCTGTTGTTCTGAATAGGGCTGCGGTTCAAATTTACCAACGGGATAGCGAAGGTCTGTCTGCTCCATGGATTACTGTTGTGGATTGGCAACAATATCGATCAGTTCCACATCAAAGATCAGGAGCGATCCACCGGGGATAACATCTCTTGAACCCTGTTCGCCGTAACCCAGCTGGTATGGAATGTAGAATTTAAACCGGGAGCCTACGGGCATCAGCTGAACACCTTCTGTCCAGCCGCGGATCACCTGATTGAGCGGGAAAGAAATGGGTTCTCCGCGATCGCGTGAGCTGTCGAACTTTTTACCATCCAGCAGGAAGCCTTCATAATGAACTTTCACCACACTGGTATCAGCCGGTTTCGCACCGGTACCCATGGTGACCACCTCGTATTGAAGTCCGCTGGGTGTTTCTTTCACACCTGGTCTTTTGCGATTCTCCTCCAGGAATTTTGTACCGGCATCAATGAACGGCTGTATTTTGGTGCGGCTCATGCGCTGCATTTCGCGGCGGACCACATCATTGGCCTGCTCGGGTGTCATAAGCGTATTGCCGGACAGGGCATCAGAAAAACCCTTGCCCAGGAGCTGTCCGTTCACAGAGCTGATGCCCTGGCTTTTGAAGAACGTGCCGTCCAGCATACCGATAGCATAGCTCATACTGTCTGTCAGGCTTTTAAATGCGGGAGCTGCCGGAGTTGCGGGTTTAGCCGGAGTGGCCTGTTTAGCCGGGGTTGCCGGTTTGGCAGCAGGTTTGGCAGCAGGTTTTGCCGGCTTGCCCGGAGTGGCGGGTTTAGTTTGTGCAGTTGCGGTAACGGAAAGGAAAAGACATCCGAGAATGATCAGTTGTTTCATGTGTTGACTGGTTCTGTTGTGTTCGTATCTATGCCGTGCCCGGTGAGCTGTATAAAAACATCTTCCAGTCCGGCCTGTTTAAGTTCTTTTTTTCGTTCAAATCCTGTTTTCAGCAGCGCATCTATCAGGTTGTCGGGAGTATCTATGGCGATGATCTTTCCCTGGTCCATAATGGCTACGCGGTTACAAAGGTATTCTGCTTCTTCCATATAATGGGTAGTGAGTACGATGGTTGTGCCATTTTTTTGGATGGATCGTATCAATTCCCATAAACTACGGCGCGCCTGCGGATCCAGACCGGTTGATGGTTCATCGAGAAAGATGATCCGGGGCTGGTTGATCCGGGTGGTGGCGATCGCGAAGCGTTGTTTTTGTCCGCCGCTCAGTGCTTTTACGGTTGCGTTTGCTTTATCGGTGAGCTGTACCTGCGCCAGCAGTTCCTGCGGATCCGCATTTGTACCATAGAGTCCGTTAAAAAGCCGGATCAGTTCGAGGAGGGTGAGTCCGGGATAAAATCCGGCCGTCTGTAGTTGAATGCCGATGCGGGATTTGATGGTGGCGGGATCCGTATCGATTGATAATCCGTCGATCCATACAGAACCGGCTGTTTTCTCCCGCAGGGTTTCAAGGATTTCGAGGGTGGTAGATTTTCCTGCACCATTGGGGCCCAGAAGGCCGAATATTTCTCCTTCCATCACATCGAAGGAGATACCTTTTACTGCTTCGAAAGAGCCGTATTTTTTTACCAGTTGCTGAACCTGAATGATGGGTTGCTTCAATGCCTGTTACTGTTTAAAAATGAATCAAGGTCATCCATCATGCCCTTTGATCCTGCAAACATAGGACTTCGCTGGTGAAGTTCTGTCGGTTTTATATCGAGAATCCGCTGCATACCATCGGTGGCGCGTCCTCCGGCCACTTCTAT
>CANHUD010000318.1 GCA_947463665.1 Sphingobacteriales bacterium | reverse complement strand
TCATCCGCATACACAATCTCCTCCACCAGATCATGCAATCGCTGGTGCGCATCCGTAACCTCACCCGAAAGCGGATGCCTGCCCATATCTCCAAAAGAACAAATGCCAATTTCCATCTGCTTCAGTTATGGCACAAAATTAGCGTAAGCATCCGACATGATCATCCTATCGTTTAAGTAGGAAATAACCGTATCTTGCCAAAAATTCTCCGTATGCGCCTAACCAGCCTGCTTTTTCTTATTCTTTTGCTGAACCTTCATACTCATGGGCAATCGGACTATGCCGATGAGATCCGCCGATGGGACAGCAGCCGGGTCCGCGCCCTGAAGGATGTGAACGGATGGCTGAATCTGGCAGGACTGTTCTGGCTCAAAGAGGGTGTAAACCGATTTGGGACCGATAGTGCCAACGATGTGGTATTTCCGAAAGGCAGCGTGGTACCGATGGCCGGCAATTTCATTCTTGAAAAAGGGAAGGTGACCCTTCTTCAGGCAGATGCCGGAACCATTCTGATCAATAACCGCCTTCAGAAAGAACGGGTATTGTTTCATCCGGATTCTGCCTATGCGCCGGTTTGCGCTTCTAACAGTTTTCGGTGGACCATCATCCGGCGGGAAGATAAATACGCCATTCGCCTGCGGGACCTCAACAGTCCGGTGATAAAGAATTTCAAAGGAATTAATCGCTACCCCGCCGATAGCAGCTGGCGGGTGGAGGCTATGCTGGAAAAAGGAAGTGGCTGGGTAACGATCACCAATGTACTGGGGCAGACAATTCAGCAGGAATCTCCAGGTAGGTTAGTATTTACCCTACAAGGAAAGACCTTTAAACTGGATGCCCTCAAAGAAGGCAATGAACTCTTCATCATCATAGGGGATGAAACATCTGCTCTCACCACCTATGGAGCCGGCAGATATATCTACGCAAAATGGCCGGATAATAACGGAAAAACGATACTGGATTTCAACAAAGCCTTCAATCCGCCCTGCGCTTTCACGGATTTCGCTACCTGTCCGCTACCCCCCAAACAGAACATCCTTCCCATAGCCATTACCGCCGGGGAGAAAGATCCGCATGCGGAACACTAACAATTTGTAACCTCGCAAAAAGAATTCTGATTCAAAATCACCTTCAATTCTCGTAAATTGACCTTTCAATTCACGCACATGAGAAAAATATGGCTCGTTTCCTCCCTGCTCCTGTCGGTCACCGCCCAGGCGCAAAGCGATTACACCAAAATAGCTGAACTGGCAACTAAATTAGAACCCAAAGTCATTGCCTGGCGACGCGATTTTCACGCGAATCCCGAACTCGGTAATCGTGAAAACCGAACGGCAGCCATCATTGCCAAACACCTTAAAGATCTGGGTCTGGAAGTCCAGACCGGTGTGGCACATACCGGCGTGGTCGGACTGTTGAAAGGTGGCAAACCCGGCCCTGTAGTGGCCCTGCGGGCCGATATGGACGCACTACCCGTGACCGAACGCGTAAACCTGCCCTTCACCTCCAAAGTCAAAACGCAATACAACGGACAGGAAGTGGGCGTGATGCATGCCTGCGGGCACGATACACATGTAGCCATCCTGATGGGTGTAGCTGAATTGCTCACCGGTATGAAAAAAGACCTGAAAGGGTCCGTAAAATTTATTTTCCAGCCTGCTGAAGAAGGTGTCCCTTATGGCGAACAAGGTGGCGCTGAAATGATGGTCAAAGAAGGGGTACTCGAAAACCCTAAGGTGGATGCGATCTTCGGCCTGCATATTAATGCGCAAACAGAAGTTGGTAAGATCGGCTATCGTCCCGGTGGCACCATGGCCAGTGTGAACGATATGCGCATCGTGATTAAAGGCCGTCAGGCACACGGCGCCTCTCCCTGGTCGTCCATTGATCCGATCGTCACCTCCGCTCAGATCATCAATAACCTGCAGACGATCATCAGCCGAAACCTGAATATCACCGAAAATGCAGGTGTTGTCACCATTGGTTCGATTAAAGGAGGTGTTCGTTCCAACATCATTCCGGAAGAAGTGGAAATGATGGGTACGATCAGAGCACTTAGTGCGGCAGATGAAGCCCTGCTGATCAGCCGCATTAAAACCATCGTTACCAAAACAGCAGAAGCAGCAGGCGCAGAAGCCCAGGTGCAGATCCCATATGCCAGTCATTATCCGGTTACCTATAATAATCCGGCACTGACGGCCAAAATGCTGCCGACCATTGAAAAAACAGCCGGTGCGGCCAATGTGATGCTAAGACCTGCCATGACGGGAGCCGAAGATTTCTCCTTCTTTCAGGAAAAAATACCGGGTCTTTTCATCTTCCTAGGTGGAGCACCCAAAGGATCAGATGCCGAAAAACAGCCCTCTCATCATACCCCTGATTTCTTTATTGATGAAAGCGGATTGTCGCTGGGCGTGAAAGTACTCACGAATCTTACACTGGATTACATGAGTCATGAAAAACGTTAAGAAAGCTGATCTCCCACAAAAAAACTGTCCCGTCTGCAACCGCCCCTTCACATGGAGGAAGAAGTGGGAGAAGAACTGGGACAGTGTCAAATACTGTAGTGAACGCTGCCGGCGCAGCCACAAATCAGTTCAGCAGTTGTAATGTGACCGCATAATTAGAAGGCAATTGAGCAGGCAGGGTAATCTTCACCTTGCCTGTTTCTTTTGACCATTTCAACGGCTTCTTAGTACCCAATAAGGTTACTTTAGATCTGTCAGCAGGCATAGCAGTTGTCAGCTCTACAGTTTCACCTGCTTTCGCTTTCACAATCGCATAGGTATATTTTCCATCTTTACTAACTGTAAACTTTATGTTCTCCCCTTCTTTGTACTGTTTGCGGCTATTGGTTGCGTAAATCGCTTCACCATTGATTTTCAGCCAGTCGCCCATTTCTTTCAGCCGCTCCACACTCGGTGCCGGTATCAGTCCTTCCGCAGTGGGTCCAACATTCAGGAGGTAATTTCCGCCTTTGGCGGCGATGTCTACCAGCTGGTCGATCAGCGTTTGAGTAGACTTCCAGTTGTGATCGTTTTTCTTAAATCCCCAGGTATCGTTCATCGTTATGCAGCTTTCCCAATCCTGGTCAGACGTACCTTCCAGGATTTCCTGTTCCGGTGTACCAAAATCTCCGGCAGCATCTTTGTATTTGTTCATACCCTGCATACCGGAACGGCCCTTCCCTACGCGGTTGTTGATGATCAGATCGGGCTTAAGGTTCCGCAGGAAATTATACAGATCTTTCCCCTGATCTTCCGTCCATTCCGGAATCCATTCGCCATCGAACCAGAGAACAGC
>CANHUD010000317.1 GCA_947463665.1 Sphingobacteriales bacterium | reverse complement strand
TTGTACAGCGATATATTGATTGTCTGGTTATTTTTTAGCGTATTGTTATTTACAAAAACGGCGATATCTCTGCAGGGAAGAGTGGGTAGACTTGCTTCCTGTCCCAGAAATTCCCTGATCTTGTTGAAACCATCCAGAGACCTGTATTTAACCTGGAAGGATGTGTAGAAACTGATTGTAATCTGTAGGGTGAGCCAGGATTCAGGTTGAATGTTCTGTGGCTTTTTCTCCGGTTTAACCAGCGGACTGAAAAGTCTAGAGATTACCTTTCGCAGCATACGTAATGAATACAAACTCTTTAAAAATATATTAGGAGAGTGTGTAATTCATTAGTTTGTTAGCCTGACCGCTATAAAAATACGTTTTTTTTATATTTCTACCACCAGGCTTCTCCCGTTGCAGAATTCGTCTGATTTTCATCTTTAACGATTGCTTTCAGACTGGCATTTATTTTAGGTAAGTTGCTGATTTTTACTGAGTTGACATCCTCCTCATTTATGGAGTCAGCTTTCCGAATGGTTCCACTTATTTTACAATTAGGATGAATGGAGATGGCAACGGACAGAATTTCACCGCTTATATCACCTTTCTCTCCAACGGATAGTTGTCCTTTACAGATAATGTTTCCTTTAACCGTTCCATTTACATTTATATCAGTGCCTACAATGTAGCCTGACACGAATGCATCCTCTGCAATGATAACTTTGCCGTCCAGTTCAATATTGCCATAAACATGGCCTTCAATCCTGCCGCACACTGACCCTTCAATGTTTCCATGGATTACCAATCCTTTGGAAACACTGAAGCTGTCATTTATGGCGCTTTTAGCTAAAAAATGTTTAGAAATCTTCATCGTTGGTACAGATATAAGTTGAGGAGTTACCAAGGTCAACCCCAACCGGTAAACCGGAAGCTCCGCTATTCGCCATACGCACTGAGTTGAAATAGTAACCCGCAGCTGCAATTTTATCAGGTTCCTTAACAAACTCTACCGGCATTACATTGGCAAATTCATGGTTGAACATGGCTTGTAATTCTGGATAATGAACACCACCACCTACTACGTAAATTTTTTCAATGCGCTCAAAATCGCGGTCTGAAATCTTTACACGAATGGTATCAGAGATGTACTCTTTATAAAAAGACTTGAGAATATTGGCTTTTAAAGCGGCAAGATTGATCGGCACCCTGTTCAGAATCACTGATCCTTTGATAAAGGCATCATCGAGCTGGTTGTCTGTAAGGAAACCAATAAAGTTTTCTTTTTCCAACTCATCCCTGAGATTCTGAATACAGCGCTGGATACCCGGGATGGAAATAACGGTACGTTTATTCAATCCCTCTGAAGATACCACACCGATCTCGGTAGTTCCAAACCCAAGACTAATGACCAGGAAGTTTTCCTCTTCGGCCTTGTGATATTTCTTAAGTCCAATAACTGCCGCAGCCAGTTCCGGGATCACTTCAAAATTCTCGATCTCAATGAACTTCTTATCAACCCCTCCGTCCTTTTTGAAGAGAGAAGTATCGTATTCGATCTTGAAGGTTTTGTTTGCCAGATATTTTTCGGCAAGACCACGGTAAATATTATAAGTGGAGTAAGGAAAACCCAGCGACAGTGTGATTCTGTCGGAAGTACTGCGGGAGCAATGCAAAAGGGCTGCATGCAGCAATATTTTGTAATCAACTTCCTCTGGACTTGCATTCACAAGCCTGTGAGGATTGCGTCCCAGGTTACGGCAGGCTCCTCCTACCAGATACCAGTTATCATCAAGACTGATCCTCATTCCATTCAGAAGGTTCGTTGACGTTACGGGTAATTTTCCGTACGAAGACTCCAGCAAGCTTGTGAATCCAACAATTTTCATACTAAACAGTAATTTCTGATTTGTTAAATAAAATGAGTATGTGGCAAAATGGTAATCCTACAGGATATATTTCACCATGCTATAAAGGTAGATAAAATTGCAAAAAACTCATGTAATTCAATCTATTTTAATAACATATACTCTTATTTTTACAGTTTTCTACTTTTTGACCGTTTACGGTATAATACGTATCCGGGTAAAAAGTATTGTCCCCATCGTCACTTTTCTTGGTCTTCCTCTGTTTTTACCCTCTTTTTACGGTGGAGGCGGCTTTTTTAGCCATCTGTACCAATAGTAAACGGAGCATTTGCTATTTAATTGTGTATCAGCAGTTTTTTTGTTCGTGTTTTCATTCAACCAATCCACTGCCTGTTTGTTTTTCTAATAATGGAACTGATTATTGATGCACAACGTTTGTGTAAAGAGTTTTCCGGATTTAAAGCGGTTTCAGACCTTTCTTTTCAGGTTTTCAGGGGAGATGTTTATGGTTTTCTGGGGCAAAATGGAGCAGGTAAATCAACTACTATCCGAATGCTTTTAACACTCATTCGGCCAACATCCGGCTCCATTCATATGTTTGGGAAGGACGTATCCCTCCATCGTAACCATGTTTTACGGCAAACCGGAGCGGTTATAGAACGCCCGGATCTTTACCGCTACCTCACTGCAGCAGAAAATCTTACCTGTTTTGCCCGTTTGAATGGGCTTCGGTTGTCGCGCATACAGATTCTTGATAAACTTCGGCAGGTGGGTCTGGCTGAAAGGGCAGATTCTCCGGTAAAAACCTTTTCCCAGGGGATGAAACAGCGGCTGGGTATTGCGGTTGCTCTGGTGCATGATCCGGATTTAGTGATTCTGGATGAACCCACCAACGGACTGGATCCCCAGGGTATTGCGGATATGCGCCAGCTGATCTTATCGCTCAGCCGAGATCTGGGTAAAACCGTACTGGTTTCATCCCATTTACTTAGTGAAATAGAACAAATCGCTACCCGGATGATCATTCTCGACAAAGGGAGAAAAATGGTGGAAGGAACCGTAGTGGAACTACTGGATCCTGCCAATACATTGCTGGAATGCCAGACCACCGATCCGGAGGGTACCTGGAACTGGCTGGAACAAACAGAATGGGCAAGTCATCGGATAGAAAGTCGGCAGGGGTTGATTCGTCTTCGTCTGCCCCGTACTCACATACCGCTTTTTTCCAGAGCCGTGGCGGATGCAGGTTTTGATCTTACCACCCTGCAATCCAGGAACTCTCTGGAAGACTATTTTTTAACACTGACGGGAGCACAGGAAAATGGTTGATATAATACGTATTGAATTGTTCAAGATTTTCCGAAAACCGAGAACCTATCTTGCTTTCGGTGCAATAGCTGCAATCGTAGGCCTTATTCAGCTGGGTTTTTACGTGGATGGAGATACATATATTCAGTTCGGCATGCAGGC
>CANHUD010000316.1 GCA_947463665.1 Sphingobacteriales bacterium | reverse complement strand
TACTGACTCCGTTTGCCTTGGTGGCGATATTCTATTCCGGGAATCCAGTGATCCTATAACCGGAACCATCACCAGCCGAACCTGGGATATGGGGAACGGCATACGGCAAGCTACCCTAAACCCAACCTACCGGTATCCGGCAGCAGGCAGTTATACCGCCAGCCACTTCTTTACTACTTCCAACGGATGTGCATCCGATACGGCAAAACAGACGATCTGGATACATCCCTATCCGGTGATCAGCGCAGGCCCGGATCTGTTTGTACTGGATGACGGTCAAAAACAACTACAGGCCAGCGCCAGCGGTCAGGCCCTTCGCTTTACCTGGAGTCCGGCAAGCTATCTGAGTGCCACCAATGTGCTGCAACCCTATGTGGTGCGTCCCCAGACCGATGAACGCTTTACCCTGACGGTGACAGGCCGGGGCGAATGTTCGGTTACCGATGAGGTGCAGATCACCGTATTGAAACTGCCTAAACCTCCTAACACCTTCACTCCAAACGGAGATGGCATCAACGATGTGTGGGATATCAGATATCTGGATCAGTATCCGGGCTGTGTGGTAGAGATCTACAGCAGTGTCGGGCAACTCGTTCATCGGAACATCGGATACTCAAGACCATGGGACGGTACTACAAACGGGAAAGTGCTGCCGGTTGGAACCTACTATTACGTGATCGATCCAAAATCCGGAAGAAAAAAGATAGCGGGTTATGTGGTGATCATGCGGTAAAAGAGTAAGCTACGGTTATTCAAAATTCTGTAAATTGAACTATGACCAAATTCATCCACTCCATCCTCGTTATATTGCTTCTTTCCCCAATTTCCGGCATCATGGCTCAATCCGCCATCGATACAGCTATCCGCCGCATCATGAAAGAACACGAGGTTGTTGGCCTTTCCGTTGCCGTGATAAAAAAGAACGACATCGTCTTTTCGTCTGCCTACGGGTATAATAACCTGCAGGCACAAACGCCGCTCTCTACGGATAACCTCTTTCGCATAGCTTCTATCTCCAAATCATTTTCCGCCACCTCCATCATGCAGCTGGTGGAACAGAAAAAAATGGGGCTCGATCAGGATGTAAGTGAACTCATCGGCTTCCCCGTTCGCCATCCGAAATTTCCCTCCACCGTCATCACCGTACGAATGCTGCTCTCGCATACGTCGTCGATCAACGACAGCCAGGGATATTTTTCCCTCGATGCCATCGATCCATCCAAGAATACCAACTGGGAAAAATGCTACAACACCTACGAGCCGGGCAAGGGCTGGCAATACTGCAACCTTAACTTCAATATGATCGGTACCCTCATCGAACGGGTATCGGGGGAACGATTTGATCTCTATGTGCGCCGGCATGTTCTCGAACCTCTCGGCCTTTACGGCGGCTATGCAGTGGACTCACTCGACAGATCCAAACTGGCAAACATCTATGAATACAATACAGATTCATCAAAATACATCGTTTCCTCTGGAGCATATAACCCAAGAAGCGCAGAGATCGCTGCATATACAATGGGCTACAGTACGCCGGTCTTCTCACCCACCGGCGGCATGAAAATCAGCGCACCGGATCTCGCACGATACATGATCATGCATAAGAACAGGGGAAAATACAAAGGCGTACGCATCCTCTCCAAAAAAAGTGCCATGCTCATGCAGACGCCCGTATCTATATACGAACCATACGGGTTAGCACTGGAACAAACCGATAAGCTGATTCCGGGCAAGCTGCTTACCGGGCATACCGGAGTGGCGTACGGACTGTTCAGCGCGATGTTCTTCGATCCGAAAGAAAATTATGGAATCGTAGTGATCACCAACGGAACGCGTGCCAAACATGTGGGAGATTACAACAACACGATCCGCCATGTGGTGAATGCCCTCTACCAACATGTGGTCCTGAAATGATCATTCTTTTTCAAAAACCAATGTGGCACCCCCCTGCTTAAGAACCAGCAGCTTCTTAGCGGGATCAAAGGTAACACGAATGCCGTACTGGTCTTTCGTGAACACATGATCTCCCAGCGCATCTAACTCAAATGCCTTTTGTCCGGTAGCCTGTGAAATCAACCGCCCGTTTTTAGCAGTGAAGGTAAGTTTCAGCGGCATCTGTTTGCTGGCATACACACCAACGTATGGCTTCAACGCTTCGTCCGTGAACGTTTTCACCGAAAAATCCGGAACCTTCACTTCAACACCGTAGGCCGCACTCAGCAAGGCAATGGTGATGTCGTTGTTGGTAATCGCAGAACCATTCGAAAACAGGGCGAAGCTGACCTTCCCATCCGGGAAATAGCCATATACGGTGGAGAAACCATCGATCCCACCGGTATGTCCGGATGCTTTCCGCTCACCAAACGGAAATCGGAACAACCCAAGACCCACATTATCCTGAAACGTTTGCATCTCCTGTAAGCTCTTTTCAGATAACAGTTTTCTGCTGAAGAGCCCCTGCGCAAACCGGCAGATATCGTGCGGCGTGGAGATGATATTGCCGGCAGCGAAGGAAACCGACATATCCGTTTCGGGGGAACGCAGCCAGAGGCCGGTGAAAAGGAAAGAACGACATTCGTTTTTAGTCAGATCAATTTTACCTCCGATGCTGGTTTCGGTGAGGCGGAGCGGACGAAGGATCTGTTTCTCCAACAGCTCGCTATACGGGCGTTTGTAGATTTTTCCAAGGATGAGACCAAGCAAATAATAACCGGAATTGCTGTATTCGAATTTTTCTCCGGGAGTGAATCGGCTGCCTCCTTTAACGATCTTTTCTACGATCTGTTCCTGGGTATGCGGTTTTGTATTCCACGACAAATAGTCTCTAACATCTGTGAAATTCGCAATACCACTGCGGTGACTCATCAGGTGTCGAATGGTGATGGAATCCGCCTTCTGTACCTGGGGATACCAACTTGAAAGTTTATCATCCAATGAAAGTTTACCCGCTTCTATGGACTTCATCAGCAATACCGCCGTGAACGTTTTGGTAATGGAACCGATGCGGTATTTCGTATGCGAATCTGCTTTCTGCCCGTTCACCGTGTCTTTGAAACCAACGGCACGTTCATACACCAGATTCCCATCTACATACATCGCTGTACTTCCCATAAATTTACCGGCCCTGTCGAGACGGGTGAATAAGGAATCAAGTTTTTCTTTCTGGGAGAACTGAGCCTGTATTCCGGATGAAAAAAGAAGCAGGAATATGAAGCGCATGGATAGAGATTAGAGGTTAGAGATTAGAGGTTAGAGATGGTAAAGTTAATTAATCTCTAACCTCTAATCTCTAACCTCCAATAATTCCATCCCATCACTAATAAG
>CANHUD010000315.1 GCA_947463665.1 Sphingobacteriales bacterium | reverse complement strand
TTACCGTTGAATTTGAACTGGGAGTGGATCTGGAGAAAGCGGCTAATGATGTTCGGGAAAAAGTATCGCAGGCTCAGAATGCCCTTCCCCAGGATATTGATGCACCACCCTCGGTTGCCAAACAGGATTCAGATTCTGATCCGATCATATTCATGCAGGTTCAAAGTCAGAAAAGAACCCTGCTTGAGCTTTCAGACATTGCCGAGAATGTGATCCAGGAAAGATTACAGACAATTCCCGGAATCAGCTCTGTAAATCTGCGAGGACAAAGGTTTTCCATGCGGCTCTGGTTCGATCCGGCAAAGTTATCCGCTTACCGGTTAACCATACAGGACGTCAAGGCCGCACTGGATCGGGAAAACATTGAATTGCCGGGAGGTAAAGTACGGGGAAACACAACGGAATTAACTGTAAAGGCTTATGGCAAACTTTATACGGAAGATGATTTTAATAACCTCATCGTTTACCAGGATGCCGGCAGAATCATTCGTTTCCGGGATATCGGATATGCCATTCTGGGCCCTCAGGAAGAAGAATCTGCGTCCCGAAAAAACAATGTGCAGGTCGTTTCTCTTTTTGTAGTGGCACAACCAGGGGCAAACCAGGTAGCCATTGCCGATAAGGTTTATGAGCGACTGGGCATGCTGCGAAAAGAATTGCCGGATGATATTTCACTGGAAGTGGGTTTCGACCGAACTACATTCATTCGGAAAGCGATTGAAGAAGTTAAAGAAACTTTATTCATCGCCATCGTTCTGGTGGTGCTGATCATCTATCTCTTCTTCCGCGATTGGAGTATTGCATTCCGACCACTGATCGACATACCCGTTTCGTTGGTGGGAGCTTTCTTCATCATGTATATTTCGGGCTTTTCGATCAATGTGCTTACGATGCTGTCGCTTGTACTGGCAACCGGTCTGGTTGTGGATGATGGTATTGTGGTAACAGAGAACATCTTCAAGAAGATGGAAGCCGGTATGGACAAATACAAGGCTGCAAGACTGGGTGCCACAGAAATTTATTTTGCGGTAATAGCCACTTCCATCACTTTGGCCATTGTTTTTCTGCCGATCATTTTTTTGCAGGGGTTTGTAGGTCGACTGTTCAGAGAATTCGGTATAGTTGTGGCCGGTGCAGTACTGATTTCTGCATTTGTTTCTCTCACACTGACTCCCGTTCTGAATATTTACCTGACGCCGAAATCCGGCATACGTCACTCCTGGTTTTATCATAAAACAGAACCATTTTTCAGGGCTCTGGAAGATGGCTACCGAAATTTGCTGGTTCGTTTTATGAAACAAAGATGGATAGCACTGGTAGTGGTCGGCGTCTGTGCCGCTATCATCTATTTTGTGGGGAAAACCCTGCCTTCGGAGCTGGCACCACTGGAAGATCGCAATCGGCTTAGGGCAACAGTGCTGGCGCCGGAGGGAACTGATTTTGACTTTATGGACAAAGCGGTTCAGGAGATTGTACAAACCGTTCTGGACTCTGTTCCGGAACGATATGTGGTACTTTCATTTGCACCTTCGTTTGCAGGTGCAGGAGGCTCCAATTCAGCATTTGTAAGTATGGGACTGGTTGATGCTTCCGAGCGAAAAAGATCACAGGACCAGATCGCTCAGCAGATGAACAGGATGTTTAAAAACTACACACTGGTCCGTGTACTAACCATTCAGGAACAGACCATTTCTGTAGGACAAGGCAGCAGAGGGGGCCTGCCGGTTCAGTATGTGCTGCAAAATCTTAACTTCGACAAGCTGGTCCAATATGTACCGAGATTTGTGGATCAGGTTTCCAAAAGTCCTGTTTTTCAGGGTTTCGATGTTAATCTTAAATTCAACAAGCCGGAACTTCAGATAACCATTGACCGGTTGAAAGCCAGTGAAATCGGAGTTTCGATTCTGGATGTGACCAATACACTTCAGCTGGCGCTTAGCGGCAGAAGATTCGGATATTTTATCCGAAATGGAAAACAATATGAAGTAATCGGACAGGTAGACCGAAAAGACCGGGATGAACCATTGGATCTGAAAGCACTCTATGTTCGAAGCCGTAAAGGCGAACTGATCCAGCTTGACAATCTGGTTACCATCACGGAATCGGCCAATCCGCCTACCATTTATCATTACAACCGCCTTAAAAATGCCAATATATCTGCCGGCCTGGCTCCCGGTATGACGCTGAACGATGGAATCAAAGAAATGGATCGTATTGCCAAAGAAGTACTCGATGAATCGTTCAGTACTTCACTGGCAGGAGCTTCCCGTGATTTCAAGGAAAGTTCATCGAATACAAGTTTTGCTTTTGTACTCGCACTGGTACTGATTTTTCTGGTACTGGCCGCCCAGTTCGAGAGCTTTGTTGATCCGTTCATCATCATGATAACCGTACCGCTGGCCCTGGCAGGTGCGGTGGTAAGTCTCTGGATATTTGGACAAACACTGAATATTTTCTCACAGATCGGCATCATCATGCTGATCGGACTGGTAACCAAAAATGGTATCCTGATCGTGGAATTTGCTAACCAGATGAGAGAGCAGGGACATGAAAAACTGAGTGCAGCGGTAGATGCTTCTGTAGCGAGGCTTCGTCCGATTCTGATGACCACTCTGGCTACAACCCTGGGAGCTCTTCCCATTGCCATGGCATTTGGATCAGCCGGAAAAAGCAGAATACCACTTGGAATCGTCATTGTCGGCGGAATGCTTTTTGCCCTTATACTAACCCTTTTTGTAGTACCTGCCCTTTACAGCTATCTATCTCGGAAAAGAACCCAACATTATCATGAATAGGCTAATCATATTCTTTCTATTCTTTCATCCTGCTTTCCTTTTCTCACAGGACACATCTGTGCTTACTTCCGCCAAAGCGGTACAACTGGCCCTGGAGAATAATCTGAGTATAAAACTTGTGGAAGCTGACCGGGAAATTGCTCAGGTGAATAACAACTGGGGAAATGCAGGCAAATGGCCCACCGTCAATTTAAATATTGGGAACACGGAGGCGCTTTCTAACCTGAACCAGGTACTCTCCAATGGAAATGTAATCAAACGAAACGGAGTGAGTAATAACTTCCTTAACGGGAGCCTGGTTGCCAGCTGGAGAGTATATAATGGTCATCGGATTGAAGCATCCAAGCAACGGCTGGATGAACTGGAGAAAATCGGAGAGATCAATCTTCGACAGGAAATGCAGCGAATATCATTTGAGGTACTTGCCACGTTTTATAACATAGTCCGACTGCATCAGCAAGTCAAAGCAATCAATGCCATTCTTTCTTTGTCGAAAGAACGAAATACCATTGCCCGTACCCGCTTTGAAGT
>CANHUD010000314.1 GCA_947463665.1 Sphingobacteriales bacterium | reverse complement strand
GAATTGGGGTTGATCTGGCATCGGAACGACTGGTCAGTGGAGGATATCCGGTTTGTGCATGATACACCCGGGCATATGGATGGAAGCCAGTATGTGATTAGCGGGCACGTACACCCTGGGGTACGGCTGGCGGGAATGGGCAGGCAGTCGCTGCGCTTCCCCTGTTTTTATTTTAATACGAGGTTTGCCATCCTGCCGGCATTCAGCCGCTTCACGGGATTGGCACTGATTGAACCAAAAAAGCAGGAGGATGTTTTTGCCATAGTGAATGACCAGGTCATTCCAGTTTCCTGAATGAAAATAGCTTACGATCCCATTTACGCACATCCACTTCCGGAAGGCCATCGTTTTCCGATGCTAAAATATGAGCTGATACCGGCACAACTGCTGCATGAAGGAACCGCTTCACCGGAAGATTTTTTTCAGCCTGCCATATGCCCGGAAGAAACCATTCTGCTTTCCCATGATGCGGTCTATCTCCAAAAACTACTCGAACAGCAACTGTCGGATTCCGAACAGCGACGTATCGGCTTTCCACAGTCTCCTGAACTGACGCTACGGGAACGGATGATCATGCAGGGTACCATCGATTGTGCATTGCATGCGCTGGAACATGGCGTGGCACTGAATGTGGCGGGTGGTACGCATCATGCTTTTGCCGACAGAGGCGAAGGTTTCTGTTTGCTGAATGATTTTGCCGTAGCAGCGAATTATTTGCTCGATACAAAACGGGTCAGCCGCATACTGATCGTGGACCTGGATGTCCACCAGGGCAATGGGACTGCCCGTATCTTCCAGGATACGTCCAGTGTATTTACTTTCTCCATGCATGGAGCACATAACTATCCGTTCCACAAAGAGACCTCCGACCTGGATATACCGCTACCCGATGGGATAGCAGACAGGGAATACATTGGGCTGCTCGAAACACACCTGCTAACCATACTGGATGCATTTCGACCGGAATTTGTCTTTTATCTTTCAGGCGTGGATATTCTGGAAACCGATCGTTTCGGAAAACTGGCTATCACCATGCAAGGCTGTTCCCAACGGGATGAATTCGTTTTTACAGAATTGTACAAACGAAATATCCCCTGCGCAGTAGCCATGGGCGGGGGATATTCTCCGGATATCCGGCATATAGTGGAGGCACATTGCCAGACGTTCCGACTGGCAACGCGCATCTATGAATGATGGGTTATTGGGCAGCGGATGAATCCGCCACG
Source organism: Sphingobacteriales bacterium (assembly GCA_947463665.1). GTDB lineage: Bacteria > Bacteroidota > Bacteroidia > Chitinophagales > Chitinophagaceae > Pollutibacter. The sequence goes on along the minus strand of CANHUD010000314.1, from coordinate 2,116 downwards.
ATCTGCTTCATCACAATAGATGCCCAGTCGGTAATGGCTGTCTGCTCCTCTGTGGTCAATCGTGCATCTCCATGTATCCAGGTGTAACTGTTCAACGGCATCTCTTTTTCTTTCACCATTTCAATGCATTCCTCCATTTTGTGGTGAGCCTTTTTAGGCTTGTAAGTCAGGAATTCATCAAAATTGATCTCCCCCTTTCCTTCATCCACATGATGCTGTATCCAGAAACCCAGTGGCTGTATGTTGGTATACCAGGGGTAGGCTGTGTTGTTAGAGTGACAATCGTAACAGGCATTTTGTAAAATGCCTTTGACGTTTTCCGGAATGGCGTATTTGTTGCTGATATGATTGGGTTGAGCAGCTGCCGATACATTCCGTTCCGGCCGAATGAACTGAACCACCACAAGGGCCCCCAGCAATACGTAAAGAATCTTTTTAATCATGACACTAATTTAGAGAAAAATTTGTTCTGCTTTGCCTATCGCATCTGGCTTTCCAACATCTATTACAACGTCACCTGTATGGTTGAAAACCTGAATCAGCCCGGATTTCGCCAGCTCAAGATATACATCCATGATGGAAAACTTTCCCGTCCGGTTGATTTTTTTCAGCAACAACGGATCGATCACCTGAATGCCGCTAAAGGAACCCATGATAGGGTGGGGATGTGGGATAGACATACGGGTTTCCTCCGTTTGTGTATTTTTCCAGCCTACCAGTCGGTTCTGGCCATCATAAAGAAGATATCTCGATGAATAACGATGGGTAATGGCCAGTGTTGCCAGCACCTTACTACGCCTATGCGCTTCATAAAGTCTGCTTATATCTAAATTGGTTAGTATGTCGGCATTCATTACCAGAAATGGCTGGTGGGTTTGCAGAAGAGGTTCAGCATGCTTAAGCCCCCCGCCGGTTTCCAGAGGTTCCGGTTGTTCGTTGGAAAGCTGAATCGTGCAGCCAAAATGGTTGTGATCGTTCAGAAACTGTATGATCTGATCGGCAAAATGATGCACATTGATTACGAAATCACTTATCCCAAACTGCTTCAGGTATTCAATGTTCCGCTGCAGTAGCGGCTTACCATTGACCAGAGCCAATGCCTTGGGATGATGATCTGTAAAGGGTTTGAGCCGGGTGCCTAACCCGGCCGCAAAGATCATGGCTTTCGTACCCGGAGGAAGTGTATGCATCAGTAGGGTTGATTGATCCAGTTCTTTTTTTCCTGTTCCCGGTGAAAAACAGCGGTCTGTACGTTGAATTTTTCCCGTAGATGCTGTGCCAGTTTATCAGCCGCATATACCGATCTGTGTTGTCCGCCTGTACAACCGAAATGAACGGTCAGACTGCTAAACCCGCGCTTGATGTAATCCTCCACGGATATATCCACCAGCGAATAAACATGTTGCAGGAACGTAGACATCTGTGTTTTATGAAGCAAAAATTCCTGAACAGGCTGGTCTCGACCGGTAAGTGTCTTATATTCTTCGAATCGGCCTGGATTGAGTAATCCTCTACAATCAAACACAAACCCACCGCCATTGCCCGACTGATCTTCCGGAATACCCGCTTTGTAGGAGAAACTACTGATTTGAACCACCAGCGGGCACTCAGGTCCGGCCTTGGGGATATCAAACCGTGCAATGATTCGGTCATCGGTAATGGCATGTAACAGTTTCTGCAATTCCGGTAAGCGAATCGGGATCTTCTTATGCTGCATGAACCATTGGAGGTTTTTCAGTCCGAATGGTATGCTGCCTATAAAGTGATGTTTCCGTTCAAACAATCCCCTGAAGCCATACGCTCCCAATGTTTGCAACATACGGATCAGTACAAAACCATCGTAACTGTCGAAGAAATCCGCCTTGTTCAGGCTATGCCCCAGCAGTCCATTCGCCTGCTCAAAATAATAATGCAACAGTTCATCCCTCCATTCATAGGGCAAGGAAGCCCTGGCCTGCCAGAGCAGTGAGGCCATATCATATTGCAACGCCCCCTGCATGCCCCCCTGATAATCGATGAAATAAACGCGTTCATCCTTCACCATAATGTTCCGGCTCTGGCAGTCGCGGTGCATGAAATATTTCTGCTCTTCCTGCATCAGGTAACTGCTCAGGAT
>CANHUD010000313.1 GCA_947463665.1 Sphingobacteriales bacterium | reverse complement strand
GGCATGCCCGCATTCCAGTGATCATGAAGGGCGAGTGCAGCACCCAGTGCGGTAGCCTGTGCCACTTCGGATGCGAACACCTGTTTTCCTTTAAGTGATGTTGACAGCATGCGCATGAATATCATGTTCCGGCTGAATCCGCCATCCACATAGATAACCTCTGCATCTGATCCGTTCAGCACCAGCTGCAACTGCCTAACCTGTTCCCTAACCAGCCAGGCCATTAATAGGTGATAGGCTGATACGGGAGAAGATACCGCTGAAAAGTCAATATCCTCTATGGAGCGAATGTTCGTTACATTCATTTGCGCTATTTCCGCTTCTTCCTCATTGTAGTAGAAGCGGGACAATTCATCGGCTGAAATTTGGAACTGCTCGGAAATTTTTTCAAGGACCTCATCATGAATCCGGCCCATGAACAGGCGGGAGGCTTTGACCGGCTGCCCGTTGTACTGCAGGTAACACAGGCAATCCTGTGCCAGCTCTTCTGCTGTCAGCGGCGTATGATTGAATGGATTCAGGCTGATGCTCCAGGTTCCGGTGGATACTAACACAAATGGTTTACTAAACGATCGGAGATAAGGTATCAGTGCTGCTGAGCTGTCGTGCAGCCCTACGCCACAGGGAATGATCCGACCACCAAGGTCGATCCACTTTGCATAATCACAGGGTATGATCGGGCCGAATTTTTTATCCAGTCCTTCTACTATTACCCAATTATGATAGCGATGTTCATCGAAATTCCATAGCTGGGTATGGCAGCCAATGCTGGTGATATCAGACCATACTTTTTGGTGAAAGAGGAACGCGAGGTATTGCGGCAGATGGAGAGCGCAGTTTACCTGGCTCCAGACTTCCGGCCGTTCGTGTTTGAGTCGAAGTACCTGAAGACCGGAGTTCAGGCTTCCCAGCACCGGAGAGGCGGTTGTTCTGGCCATTTCCGACTCGGCTCCATAGGTTTGATAAAACCAATTTTGCAGCTTTTCCGGAAAGGGTTTGAGGTAATTATACAGGGGGGCTACAGGCTCTCCGTTTTCGTTGATATACACAAAACTGGCACCATAGGAAGTGAAATTCAGGGCACAAATGACGAAGCGGTCATCCTTAACTGCCTTGTCTATGAGCTCTTTGACCGAACGGGTTAGCAGCGCCACATCCTCGCAGGGAAAACCGTCTTCGTCTGCCGTTTCCGGCAGTTTATCCGACCATTCATAGACCACTTCGTACTGCCTGTTGAACAGCAGCAGTTTCTTGTTGGTCTTCCCCACATCGATGATCCCAATCACCTCCTGTTTCATAGTCATTCTTTTTATAGTCCGGATGCTCTGGATACCGCACCTCGTTCTTCAATCAGGCTGGCTCTCACCTTCAGGTTGCGATACGTTTCGAGCGGACGGAGCGCGGCCCCTTTCCGCAGACGTGCTTCTGCCACGATCGCCCGCACATCGGTACGGAAAGCGTTCTGTAAAAGTTCCTGCGCCAGCACCACATCGTTGTGTTCACGTGCGGCCTCCATCTCTGCATTGTTTACCAGCAGAGCCTGGGCATAGGCGATCTGGATCGCTTCTACCGATTGGAGCAGGTCTTCCAGCGGGTCTTTGATGTTATGGGAAGCATCGATCATCCAGCCAAGATCTTTGGCGTGGTTCATTCCGCGGCTATCCATTCCTTCCACCAGTTCGCGGAAGATCAGGAAGAGCTGATAGGGACGAATCGATCCGACGGTCAGGTCATCATCTCCGTATTTGGAATCGTTGAAATGAAATCCGCCGAGTTTACCTTCCATCAGCAGCAGGGAAACGATCTGTTCGATGTTGGCATTGGGCAGGTGATGTCCCAGATCAACCAGTGTAAAGGCTTTTGGCCCCAGTTTCTGGGCATAGAGGAGCGATTGTCCCCAATCACCAACCGTCATGGAATAGAAATTCGGCTCGAAGGCTTTGTATTCCACGAACAGTTTCCAATCGTCTGGAAGGGTTGCATATATCTCCTGCAGCCCTTCCAGTGTGTGCTGGAAAGCTTTGCGGAAATTCAGCTGACCGGGAAAGTTGGATCCGTCGGATAACCATACGGTGAGCGAGTTGGAACCCAATGCCTTTCCGTATTCGATCACCTCAATATTATGATCGATGGCCTGTTTGCGGATGGCCCGGTTCACATTCTGCAGGGAACCGTATTTGTAACTCAGCTTCTGATTGGGCTGATCCTGGAAGGTATTAGAATTCATGGCATCGAACACCAGTCCGTGTTCCGCCGCGAGGGCTTTGATCTTTTCCGGGTCTGACGGGATATCCCAGGGAATGTGGAGGGAAATGGCGCCGCTCGACTGGTTAAGGGCATGTAGCAGGCCCACGTCGCTGATCTTTTCTTCGAGGTTGCCTGGTTCGCCTCCGATGGAGAAGCGTCCGAAGCGTGTGCCACCGGCCCCCAATGCCCAGCTTGGGATGGCCACCTGAAAATCCACCAGTTTTTGGATCACCGATTCCAGATCCGGAACGGTCTCAGCGGCGATGGCCAGTTTTTTCTGATGAGCATCGAAGTGCTGTTCGTTTTGTTTTGCTATGATCGATTGGTCAATACGCATGTTGCTAAAGTTAACATTATCTCACAAATGCAGCCGCTACTCCGCCGTCAACATTGATCACGTTGCCGGTTGATTTATTCAGCAGTCCGGATACTACTGCATAACAGCCATTGGCGATATCTTCCGGCAGGATGATCTGGTTCAGAATGGTACGCTTGGCATAGTAGGCAGGCAGTTCTTCCACGCTTACGCCATAGGCTTTAGCGCGGCCTTCTGCCCAGGCACCCTGCCAGATCTTACTATCGGCGATCACCGCATCCGGATTTACCGTATTCACACGGATGCCATCCTTTCCGAGTTCAGCTGCGTTGAGCCGGCTCAAATGCAGCTGCGCGGCTTTCGCTGAGCCATAACCCGCATTGTTAGGACCGGACACAAGGGCGTTCTTGCTGACGATGTTCACGATATCTCCACCAAGGTCCTGTTTGCGCATCTGGTTCACGGCGGCCTGGGTAACGAAGAACTGGCCTTTTACCAGCACATCGTACAGAAGATCCCAATCGGCTTCCGTATGCTCTTCAATAGGTTTAGAGATCGAAAGGCCGGCGCAGTTGACCACCACATCGATCCCGCCAAAGGCAAGGGAGATCTCACTAAACGCCCTGGTTATATTATCCTTATCGGTTACATTCATCACTACAGCAGCCGCACTATCTTTCCCAAAAGTGGATTTGAATTCGCTGAGTGTGTGCTGCAGACGATCCACATCTATGTCGCTCAGCACTACACAAGCGCCTTCCTGGGCGTATTTTTTAGCCACGGCCTTGCCGATACCACCGGCGCTTCCGGTAACAAAAGCAATGCGACCCGACATAGATT
>CANHUD010000312.1 GCA_947463665.1 Sphingobacteriales bacterium | reverse complement strand
ATTGTTCAGTATATATTGGGTATAATGCGGTCGCTGCTGGGCTACGGCTGCTATAGTGACGGACCATAAAATCAAACAAGACAGGATTGCTCTCATAATAAAAGGGGTGATATAACCCGGAGTTTAAAGATACAATAGTAGCCGGTTCCTTCAAAATCAGGAATGAAGCAAAGAAAGACTCCTTTTTCCCTCATTGAAGAGAAGATCAAGGATACTTACGTTGGGTTGGAAACCGATTTTATCTGAAAAGACCTGAGTGTATACAGGTAGATGGGTGGAAAAAGGATGATGCTGAAAGGTAGAGGTACGGATAATAGATCCAATTTCTGCATTCTCCTGCGCAGCGTCCTCCAGATTCGTTGTTACAGGTATGCCGGATCCCAGCATAGTCAGAAGCCATCTTATCAAATCTATGTTCCAATCCACTAATTCTGAATATAGTGTATGATAAAAAGGTTTGAGCGATGGCTCGTAATATTCAAACCAGGGAGAACGTCCATAAGCGGCCGTAAGGGTTCGCCAATGTCTTGTCTGCCATTGCTGGGCATTATCGATCTTTACCTCTTTCATGGATGCTTTAACCTCCCTACCGCCTTTCACGGGTACTGTAAGACAAATCAACCCATTGGCTGCGGGTATGAAGGCCCTGTTCTGGAATCCATTTTTTCGGAAGGGCTGTGCAGTAGAAAAAACAAGAGGATTGGTCTGCAGACACTTTCGGAATTCACTGAGTGGGGGAAAATAAGCCAGTTCCATAGAGGCTTTAACGTTTATACCTGTTATTAATTGAAGCAGATGTTGTATTTTTCAACATGATGACACGTTGTTTTATTTTGATTCTGATATGGGTAACATCGTGTGTTCCCCCTAAAAAGCCAACTTTCATTCGTACAGAAAATATAAGTGTGCAGTCGATTGGCTTAAGACAGTCGGTACTAAAAGGCAATCTTGTATTTCACAATCCAAACCGGATGCGGGCGGTTTTGCAGCAATCAGAAATTGATGTTTTCATAAACAACGAACCTGCAGGCCATACCACATTGGATACCTCCATTATCATTCCTTCCCGGGATACGTTTTCTATACCTGTTATGGTTTCCATCGATATGAAAAATTTCTTTAGAAACGCGGCAATACTTCTAACGCGGGAAAAAGTACAGGTTAGGCTCAGCGGAAATGCCACGCTAAAAAAATCAGGAAGATATTTCCGCATACCTATTCAATATTCCGGGGAGCAAAAGCTTTTCTGATCAGTTCTTTTTGTGCCCGCCGTCTTCCGGTTTTTTACACGTCTTAGGTAATTCCCGGTAGGCATCCTCATCTGCTTTTATTTCATCTGCATCATACCCTGCATTCGCTATTGCAGTGCGAATGTTTTCCGGATTGGTTCGGTCTGCAAGGTACAGTACATTGGTATATTTGCTGGTTGGGTAAACCGTCACTTTCACTATTCCCTCTTCTATTTTCAAATATTCTTCAATGCGGGCTTTACAGGATGCACAAATAGCGGTTGGGGTAGATATTTTCAGCAGAACGGGTTTCTTCTGTTGCGCTACCAGCGTACTGCTGAAAAATAAAAGAAAGGTGACAAGTGGATATTTAAACATAAGAGGATTGTTTGGTAAAAGTAAATTAGTGATTTCCTGTCCAATTTGCAGGATCCTTTCTCCATTTTAACAAGGTATTGAACACATCCTCAGAAAGAGTTCCTTTATCTTTTGCGAGCGAAAGAAGTTCTTCATAGTTGGTGAGCGAAGTATATTGAACGCCTTTATCCTGAAAGGCAGCCGCTGCTTCCGGAAAACCATACGTAAAAATAGAAACCATACCAATGACGTTAAGACCGGCTGCTCTGGCAACATCCACCACCTGCAGGCTACTCTTTCCGGTGGAAATTAAATCTTCAATGATCAGTGTTTTTTGTCCGGCTGTAAAGTAGCCTTCGATCTGGTTCCCCAATCCATGCTCTTTGGGTTTGGGGCGAACATAAATGTAGGGAAGTTTAAGCTGATCGGCCGCCATCGCCCCCCAGGCAATCCCGGCTGTTGCTACACCGGCGAGCAGTTCTGCTTCGGGATAGGTTTCGAATATAACGTTGCACAACTCACTTTTAATAAAATCCCTGATGTAAGGAAAACCAAGCACTCTTCGATTATCGCAATAAATAGGGCTTTTCCATCCGGAAGCCCATGTAAACGGCTGGTGAGGTTGCAGTTTTACAGCTTCTACCTGTAAAAGTCTTTCAGCCACTACACGTTCATTGCTCATAATCGATTTTTTTGTTAATTGCAGCAAAGATAAAGGCAAACCGCATGGGATTCCGTATATATTTCGGTGAATCGATTCTGGATATTGGAGAAGTACTTACAACCAATCATAACACATCCATACCTATTGTTAGGGATGAAGTGGCCAATCCGAAGGGCATAGAGGATGCAATAGCAGCACTTTTAAGGGAAGAGATGCCTCAGCATATAATTCTTCGGTCTCAGACGTTGGAACAAGACTTTCATCTATTCAGGAATCAGTTTCGGATCATTCCGGCTGCAGGTGGACTGGTACGTAATGAAAACGGAGGACTGCTTTTTATTTTCAGAAGAGGGAAATGGGATTTACCCAAAGGGAAAATAGACGATGGGGAGTCCATACAAACTTGTGCCCGGCGTGAAGTTGAAGAAGAATGCGGCATTCGGGTTTTGTTTGTGGATGAACTGTTCAACATAACATACCACGTATACCGCGAGCACGATGGTAGATTGGCATTAAAAGAAACATTCTGGTTCACCATGCGGGCATCGGAATCAGAATCGTTGCAGCCGCAGTTGGAGGAAGACATAACGGCCATTGAGTGGGCAGACGTCGATCGACAGCAAACGCTGTTGAACAACACATATCCCCTAATCAGAGAACTGTTGGGAGGCTATCATAAGAAGTATTCCTCAGCTTAATGTAGCGACTGAAAAACAGCTTCCGGCAGGAAGGGACGGGCATCTCCGCCATTACGAAGGATATCCCTTACAATTGTGGAGGCAACCGATGTATACTTGGGTTCCCCGGTTAGAAATATAGTTTCAATCTCCGGATCCATAGCTCTATTGGCATCGGCAATTGTTTTTTCATATTCGAAATCCGACACGTACCGAATGCCCCTCAATATAAAGCGGGCACCAATTTCCCTGCAATACCGGATGGTCAGTCCATCATAAATGGCCCCTTTTACCTTTGATTCTCCTTTGAAAATATCATGTATCCAGTCGAGCCGTTGTTCAGCAGTGAACATAGGTTGTTTGGATATGTTGATCCCTATACCTACGACAATCTGATCGAACAGAGGCATCGCCCGGCGAATGATATCAACATGGCCAAGAGTTACCGGATCGAACGTTCCTGGGAAGAGGCAAATCCGTT
>CANHUD010000311.1 GCA_947463665.1 Sphingobacteriales bacterium | reverse complement strand
GTGGATACGGCTACCCTTCATACCCACACAGGCACCCACCGGATCAATGCGGTCGTCGTAACTCTCTACCGCTACTTTGGCCCGCTCGCCCGGCTCACGCACGATCTTGCGGATCACGATCAGCCCGTCGAATATCTCCGGAACCTCGATCTCCAGCAGCTTCGCCAGGAAGGAGGAATGGGTACGGGATAATATGATAACCGGACTGTTATTCTTTAATTCTACTTTCTTTACAACAGCACGGATGCTCTCTCCTTTTTTGAAATAATCCGAAGGGATCTGCTCCGATTTGGGAAGGATCAGCTCGTTACCGTCTTCATCCAGTAACAGCACTTCTTTCTTCCATACCTGGTACACCTCAGCGCTGATGATCTCACCCACCCGATCTCCGTATTTCTTCACCAGTACGCTTTTCTTCAGATCGCTGATCCGGCTGGCCAGTGTTTGCTTGGCAGCAAGAATGGCACGGCGACCGAAATCCATGATGTCCACTTCCTCATACAACTCTTCGCCTACTTCAAAATCCGGTTCGATCTTCGTTGCTTCAGAATATTCTATTTCCGCCAGCGGATTTTCCACTGCCCCATCTTCTACAATCGTCCGCCTGCGCATGATCTCCAGATCCCCTTTCTCCGTATTCACGATCACGTCGAAATTCTCGTCGGATCCGTATTTTTTTCGGAGCAGGGTTTTAAAAACATCCTCGATGACTTTCATCAGCGTGGGGCGGTCGATGTTTTCCGCATCCTTGAATTCCTGGAAGGATTCTATTAAGTTGATACTCGCCATAGCGTTGCGTTTTACCTGTTGTACAGGATTCGTTAAAATGTTACCTGAACGGTTGTCGTTTTTAGTTGATCAAATGGAATGGTATGTACGATGACTTCTTTCTTCTTGTTCTTGCCCTTCGTTTCCTCCACCACAATGGCTGTATCGTCGGCCGATTTCAAGACTCCTTCGGTGACCGTGCCATCCAGTTTCACCACTTCTACCGATCGGCCAATATTTTTCGCATATTGACGCAACAGTTTTAGTGGCTCCTCAATACCGGGCGATGATACCTCCAGTGAAAAATCTCCTTCCGGCCAGATGGCGGCCTCCTCGATGCGTTTGTATAATTGCCGGTTCACCTTCACACAGGTCTCAATAGTCACGCCCTCATCACCATCAATAAAAATCTTGACGTTGTTGGTGGGTTTGATTCGGATCTCTACCAGAAAAAGACCCGGTCTTTCCTCCAGCACTTCAGCCAGCAGCTGCTCCAGTTGTTTTGTGTACAATTCTTTACTCATGTCCCGAAAAAATAGAAGGGAACGCTTCCGTTCCCTTCCTTTCGATCTTTGTTCCGCTGCAAAGGTAAGGCAGAAATGGTTTTCCACAAAATAATTCACACCTGGCATTATTTATGTCTGTTCCGGTATACATTCCCCAGGGTTCTTCTTATTTTGTATCTTGAGGAAGGATCAGTTTATGGATACACAACAGAATTTCAAGGGTTTCTACCGGGAGAATAAATCGCTGGTCAAAGAATACATCGATCTGCGGTTCCGGCTTTTCCGCCTGCAGGGGATCCGGCTGGCCTCCAAAGCACTGGCTCTTTTTGCGCTGGTGATGATCCTTACCGTGATGTCGGTGTTCGCACTGATCTTCCTCGGCCTCAGCTTTTCGGCTTTGATGGCTGAACTCACCGGGTCAGTGGCACTCGGACATCTGCTTACGGCTGCCCTGCTGCTGCTGATCATGGCGCTGGCCGTCATTTTTCGAAAACCGCTGCTGCTCAACCCGCTGATCCGGTTATTCATCGGCGCGGCTGAAGAGGATAAAAAAATGGAGAACTGATATGCCCCGAATACAGAACATACACGACCTGGATCTGGAGATCGAGCGGACAAAACTGCAGATGGAACGGGTGGAAAACCGGATCGACCAGAACATATCGGATCTGAAAACGAACTACCGGTTGATGGCGCTGAACTCCCTGCTCACCCCGGAACGCCAGGAGCGCATCTTCAGCTTTCTGGAAAAAATCGGCTCCAAACTCTGGAGCAAATTCAGCTGATCCGCTACTTTACTTCCTCAAAATCAATGTATTCGCCCAATCCGTCGGATTTTTTTCCGGAATGGGAAGGCGCAGGCTCCTGCTGGCGGAAACCCGCCTGCTGCTGCTCCATCGTTTCCCGGGCCTGACGGAACTGCTTCCGCATCTTGCGCGTAGCCAGAAACACCGGAATGATGAAATGGAAGATCAGCCGGTATAGAAAATAAAACAGGAACGCATACAAAAGAAAGCGTAAGAGCATGATGCAAAATTAATGTGTTCCCCGCAAAATTTGATTTCGGGAAGACGAACGGATTTATTTACCTTTGCAGTCGCCCGAAAGGGAGCGGATCCTTAGCTCAGCCGGTTAGAGCATCTGACTCATAATCAGAGGGTCGTTGGTTCAAGTCCAACAGGATCCACTTGAATATCAAAGGGTTACACGATGTGTAGCCCTTTTTTATTGCATATTTCGAAACAATTCCAACACAAACTGCTATTTAAAGTACGGACTTGTATCAACCCACTTAACTTTTGGACGAAATTTACACGATTAGTGACAATAGATAAAGGCTATCGCCGTAGGGTATAAGGGATTATTTTATTGATTTTAACAATATTGAGTTTAACATATCTCGGACTTGACATCGTTCCAAAAATCTGCCGATAATGTAAGGGATGTGCTCAGCATTGGGAAGTGGAGTAGGGTATCGGTTTGTAGGGTAAATTAATTTTATAACTTCTTTTCCAGTTTCGCAATAAGTTTCAGCAATGATTCCCGGTTACGGGCATCATGATAAAATTTCGGTAATTTCTCCAACAGCGTGAAATGTGTCCGATCCCTGTGCTCACGCAAGGTGGCACCGATATAATTTTTCAGGTATGCCAGATGCGCCTCATTATAGGCCATAAACACATCATTTCGGAAGGCAGATCGATACCACAATATGGCATCAAAATACCGATGCGCCGGCATACTCACCTGAATAGTTGTACCACCCATTTTAGTTAGCATAGAACATTCCTTACTATATCCACATTGCACACAGGTAAGTTTTGCTTTACGTGCTGCCTGATCCGATACGGCTTTGGCTTTTGCATTGCAGGACGGACAATGAACCGCTACCTGATCCTGAAAATCAGCCAGTATTTTCTGCTGGTCGGTGAAGCGTCTATCCATGAAACGAAGTTTCAGGAAAGATAAGAAATCTCCGGACATTCGCTTCTTACTGTCTGATCAGTCGATGAATAGCATATTCTCCATTTTCATTTACTATCTTTAAAAGATAGTATCCGGGCAACTGATCGCGGATATCCAGAGTCAATACTCCCACCCCAATTGCCACCCTCCAATTCTGGAGCGTTCTCCCC
>CANHUD010000310.1 GCA_947463665.1 Sphingobacteriales bacterium | reverse complement strand
GCAACGATCACTGCGGTGGTGCCTGTTCCGGTAAACAGCCGGTGGAGCGTTACAACCAAAAAGTGGACGAGGCCGTCCGGACGCTCCAGCAGGAACAGCCCAGTTTCGCGATCCGCCTTGCCGGCCGGCAGGAAGCCGAGGAAACCTGGATGCTGATGGACGATGGCATCTTCTATGGCATGGGCTTCCTTCCGGAACAGGAGGAGGTGACCGATAAAGAACAGCTCAAAAATCTGCTTACGCCGTATCATACCAACGAATTTGTACGCGCCCAGCTGCTGCGATTTGCCGAAGCCCATCCCGCTAAAACCATTGTTTTTCAACAGTGAATAATTTCTGAGGTTTCTATTTTTTTCTTCGCCCCCATCCCGTTAGATTCGCGTCCCGTTTAAAAGGGTGCACATGGAATTTGTACAGGATATAGCCGGTTCGCTGAACATCAGACCTCAGCAGGTAGAAGCAGTTTTAAGCCTTTTTGAAGATGGTGCCACCATCCCGTTCATCGCCCGATACCGGAAAGATAAAACCGGTGCCCTCGATGAAGTGATGATCGCCAAGATCCAGGAAGAAGCCAAATCCCGCAAGGAATTTGCCGATCGGAAAGCGGCCATCGAAAAAAGCATCACCGAACAGGGAAAGATGACGCCGGAACTCCAGGGTAAACTCGATAAGGCGAAAACCCTGTCGGAACTGGAAGACATCTACCTTCCCTACAAACCCAAGCGCAAGACCAAGGCCTCTGTGGCCCGCGAAAACGGCCTTGAACCGCTGGCCGATCTGCTCCTGAAACAGGAAGGCGATCCCGATCTGGAAGCTATCGCCCAAACCTATCTGAACGATAATGTTAAATCGGTGGATGAAGCACTCCAGGGTGCGCGCGACATCATCGCCGAAAATGTGAACGAAAATGCCGAAGCCCGGAACGGCCTTCGGAAATTATTTGAGAACGATGCCCGGCTGGAAAGCAAGGTGGTACCGGGGAAAGAAGAGGATGCACAGAAATACAAAGACTATTTCGACTTCTCCGAACTCATCAAAACCGTTCCTTCTCACCGTATTCTGGCCATCCTTCGCGGCTTCCTCGAAGGCATGCTGCGCATCTCCATCACGCCGGTGGAAGAGGATGCACTGGATCGGCTCGACCGCCAGTTTGTGACGGCTTCGAACACTACCACACCGCATATACGCAAAGCGCTGAAAGATTCGTGGAAGCGGCTGCTGCAGCCTTCCCTCGAAACAGAATTCCGCACGCTGCTCAAACAGCGGGCCGACGAAGATGCCATCCAGGTCTTCGCTGAAAACCTGCGCCAGCTGCTGCTGAGCTCTCCGCTGGGCAGCAAGCGCATCCTGGCCATCGACCCGGGTTACCGTACGGGCTGTAAAGTGGTTTGTCTGGATGAAAAAGGCGAACTCAAAGAAACCGCGATCATGTTCGTTCACGAATCCGGAAGAGCCGCCCAGTCGGAATACCTGGTCCGGGACCTCATTACCAAATACGATATCCAGGCCTTCGCCATCGGCGACGGTACGGCCGGTCGCGAAACCGAAATGTTCATCAAAAAACTGAACCTCGGTCTGCCGGTTTTCCTCGTTAACGAAGACGGTGCATCCGTTTATAGCGCCAGTGAAACCGCGCGTCAGGAATTTCCCGATCAGGATGTTACCGTACGCGGGGCCGTGAGCATCGGCCGGCGACTGATGGACCCGCTGGCAGAGCTCGTGAAGATCGATCCCAAAAGCATTGGGGTAGGGCAGTACCAGCACGATGTAAACCAGTTCCGCCTGAAAGAAAAACTCGATCAGACCGTTGTCAGCTGCGTGAACATGGTGGGGGTGAACCTCAATACCGCCAGTAAACACCTGCTCAGCTATGTGAGCGGGATCAATTCTACCATCGCGGAAAACATCGTTCAGTTCCGAAACGAAAACGGTCGCTTCAAAAGCCGTAAACAACTGCTGAAAGTGTCGCGCCTCGGCGAAAAAGCATTTGAACAGTCTGCCGGATTCCTCCGCATCAAAGAGGCAGAGCACCCGCTCGATGCCACCGGTGTTCACCCGGAATCCTACCACATCGTGGAACAAATGGCGGCGGATCTGAAGGTAGAACTGCAGGTACTGATCGGCAATCCGGATCTGGTGAACCAGATCGACCTGAAAAAATACATTACTACCCAGATCGGAGAGCATACCCTCAGGGATATCCTGAATGAATTAAAGAAACCCGGACTGGATCCGCGTAGCGAGGCCCAGCAGTTTGAATTCGCGCAGATCTTCTCCATTGAGGATGTACAGGCGGGAACCGTAGTACCCGGTGTGGTTACCAACCTGACGCGGTTTGGAGCGTTTGTGGACATTGGAGTGAAGCAGGATGGGCTGGTGCATGTATCGGAGATTTCACAAGACTATATCACCGATCCGGCGGAAAAGCTCAAGCTGAACCAGAAGGTGATGGTGAAGGTCCTCGAAGTGGATATGGCCCGCAAGCGGATATCGCTGTCGATCAAACAGGCCGAAGAAGGCGGAACCACCGGCGGCAAAGCGCGTCCTCGTAAGGAGGTGAAACGCCAGGAGAAGCCACAGGAGGACTTGTCGAACCTCAACCTGAACGATGCCTTATCGGCCCTCAAGAAAAAATTCGGGAAATAATCAACGGAGATAGGAGTTATAGGAATCCCTGGAGATCATACGGGCTCCCAGGGATTCCAGATGCTCCGTATGGACCTGGCAATCGATCAGTTCGATGCCTTCTTTGATCAATTCTCCCACCAGGGAGATAAAGGCAAATTTGCTTGCATTGGAGACATGGCTGAACATGCTCTCCCCGCAGAATACCCGATTAACACGAACGCCGTATAATCCGCCCACCAATTGGTCGTCGACCCAGGCTTCGGCACTTTCTGCATAACCCTGTTCATGCAGGGTGATATACGCTTTTTTCATCGCTGCGGTGATCCAGGTACCGGGTTGTCCGGGCCGGTACGTGGCGCTGCACTGATGGATCACATCGGCAAACGCTTTATTACGGGTAAACTGGAATCGTCCGGAACGGATCACTTGTTTCATGCTCTTGCTCACTTTGAGTTCTTCGGGAAAAAGCACGAACCGCGGATCCGGTGCATACCAGTGGGGAATGGAGCCGGAGAACCAGGGGAAGATGCCGGACCGGTAGGCCGTCAGGAGCGTCAGGACCGATAGATTCCCGCCGATGGCCAGCAGCCCGTCCGCATTGGCTTTCGAAACATCCGGAAACAAATAAGAAAGTTTAGGAGGTGATGGCTTCAATGGTTGCGCCGATGCCGCGTTCCGTGATGGCATCGCACATGGGTTTCAGTTCATCATAGGAACCGTGTTTTACCGCGTATTTCCCGTGATGATGAATGATCAGTGCACACTGTTCCGCCTGTGGCTCGCT
>CANHUD010000309.1 GCA_947463665.1 Sphingobacteriales bacterium | reverse complement strand
TAAATAAAGCTTATACGTTATAGAAAATACAAATTCGTGGCATACTGTTCTGAACAGTCCTGTTGCTATTTGTGGAATTTATGCGAAATACCGACATTTGATATAACATTCCTCCAATGCTTTTACCGATATCCCTACTTACCATTATACTCTCGTTTTTGCTCGTTTATCATAACTGGAGTAAGAACAGGAATGTACTTTACTTAGGTATCACCTTATTTTCAATGGCCTGTTTCGGACTGGCGCATGACCTTTTGGTGAATATCCGACATCCGTTTTATCTGGCATTGATCTTAAACCACATTACGCCTGTATATCTGTTGGCGGGTCCGATGCTCTACTTTTATATCAGGGGGAATCTTAACGACGATCACCGACTAACCCGGAAAGACTGGTTGCATTTTATACCGGCCATACTCCAGCTGATCAGTATTTTACCCTGGATTTTCAGGCCCTGGACAGAAAAAGTGGAGATTGCTCAGGTATTAATTCAGGACATCACACAATACAAACGAATACATTTCAATTTATTTTTCCCACCAGGTTTTAGTTTATTATTCAGACCAATAATTTTATTGGGTTATCTCATTTGGAGCGCTGTTTTGCTTTGGCGATTTCGGCCTGACCGTTCCAGAGAATTTCGGATTCCGGACCAATTGCTGTTAATAAATCACCGATGGATGCGGTTATTGCTTACATCGCTTTTTTTGACTTGTTTTTTTTATCTGCTCTTGGCTTTACAATTGTTAATAGGCAATGCGTATGCTATTCTGGGCAGCACAAATGAAGTGCAGCTGCTGACCGGGATATTCTTTTTTCTAAGTGCCGGTCTTCTTTTATTTTTCCCGGATGTTCTATATGGCTTGCCAAGAGTGAAGAATATAGAGCAACCGCAGGCCGATGTTGAATCGCTTCCCAACAAAACGGAGATACCGGTTTTAAACGCAGAATCAGCCCAGTTAAAAGAGCTAAGTAATCGAATACTAGCCTACATGGAGCATAATCGTCCCTATACACGGTATGAATTCTCCATAAATGATCTGGCAGAAGCACTGGATGTGCCACTTAACCAGGTTTCCTGGTGTCTGAATCGGGTGATGGATATTAAGTTTACTACATTCCGGATGAAATACCGGGTGGCGTTTGCAAAGCAGTTATTGGAGGATGGTAAAACACGAGAAATGACCATCGAAGCGGTAGGGAATATTGCGGGCTTTAGCAGCCGTTCCAGTTTTTATACCGCTTTCAAAGAAATCGCCGGCATGACGCCTACAGAATATCTGGAAAAAGTGAATGCAGCCAGTACACAAAAACAAGCCATATGAGTGAATCTGGAAATGCGAAGAACAACCTGAACAAAGACCTGATCCTTCGGGAGAAGCTGGCGGTGGAACGGACCAAAATGGCTATCGACCGCACGTTGCTTTCTTTTATCCGCACAGCTCTTTATTTCGCAATCGCGGGGATGACGGTGAACAGCCTGATGAAGCTAACTTATGGCTGGTGGATCGAAATTGTTTTCTGGACCATTGCGGTACTCACACTGCTGATCGGTATTGTTAAATACCGCGACCAGCAGCATAAGCTAAAGGAAAATGAGAAACATATCGGTGCCTATCTCCTCGAGTTTGAAGGAGATGATAATGGGGATTAATCCATATATACTCACCTGAATGTATAGTCCACCCCATGCACCTGTGTCAGCAGGTTTTGCGGAGCATCCAGCATCCGGCAGTTTAAGGGAGGGGTAGGGGTAACAGGAGAGTTTGCTGTCAGATAGTTTTTCATAACCGAATGGAGCGTGTAGGTCGTATTTTTTGCCTCCAGTACTCCTCTGATCCTGCACAACATATCTGCAGGATCCCCATCCCGTTCACAGGCACAGATGGAATAGATTTTTTGCAGATCCAGTGGTTGTCCGCCTACTTTTACCTCTTTAACCCGTTTCCCTTTTTCACCAAAGGCGTTGAAGCTCACTTCCATGCCGCTGAATTTGATCATCCAGCCGCCAAATCGTTCAGACGCATTGGCTGCGAATACATTGTTCATCTCTTTTTCCAGCCATTCCAGCAGTTGTTTCCCCGTAACCTTTCCGGTTCGTACGGTGCTATCTACCGGCAGCATATCAAAAATATAACCTTCCGTGATCGGGATATTGCCGGTGTGATCGGGAGTAGTGCGGGGCGGACAAAACCGGAAGCCATTAGATAACACCACATCGATGCCTTTCATCTGCCAGTGAAGGGCATTAACGATCATGGTATCAATCGGATTTTCCACTACAAAATACCGGTACAGGGGAATGGTACTGTAGCCAACCACCTTACTCATCTCATCGATAAAAGGCTGTTCATGGGTTCGGATCACAGCCTGCATGTCTTTGTCAGCCTTGTATTTCAGGGCATCCACTTCTACCAGTTCATAGTGATCGTTCACCACTTTGCCGTTTTCAATGGTCAGGTCGAGCCGCCCTACAAACGAACCAAACGCCCCTGGCTCTACTACTTTGGCATAGGTACACTGGATCGGTTTGCGTACACGTTCATGCGTATCGCCCCCGAGAATATAATCAACGCCCTTACATTCCGGCAAATTGGCCAGATGGATCTGCTGGGAAAGTCCCAGGTGGGCGATGACCAGCACATAGGCGCATTGTTCCTGGTTGCGCAACACATCCACATAATGGGCGATGTTATCTTCCGGTTTGGTATAGATAATTCCTTTACTGTAATTGGGAGATTGCCGGAGAGGAACCAGCGGATCGGTGTAACCAAGGAAGCCGATCTTCACACCGTTGACCGTCCATATGTGATAGGGTTGAAAAATAAGTTCTCCTTTTTTTCCCTCCCCCAGATCATGGTACATGTTGGCGCAGATCTTTGGGGCATGAAGCGATCCAAGCAGCGTCTGCATCGCTTTTTTATAGTAGATCACCTCCCAGTTTCCCGGCAGGTAGAGATCGTACTGTAATTGGTTCAGGATGGGGACCATGGCCTGTCCGGTGGTTTTGACCGATAATTCGCTGCCCTGGAACATATCACCCGTATCTAATATAAAGGTGTTCGGATTGGCCTTTCGACTTTTCCGGAAATAGGTAGCCAGATGCGCATATCCGCCAGTTTTCCTGAATACCGGCTGGTTGTTCTCCCAGAACAGTTCATCGTGGGCATGCACCTGACAATGCACATCTGTGGTCTGCAGGATGGAAAGCACGAATGGCTTGCTGCTGTCTACAGCTAACGGTTCTTCAGCGAATGTACCTGTTTGCCCTGCAAGTGCGGCAGTTGGTCCAAGGCCAAGTCCTAAGGAGAACAGGCCACTTTTCCGGAGAAAATCCCGGCGGGAGTTTTCCGATAATACGGGGCTTTGGAGCGATGGATTGTTCTTGTGCATGGCAATCGTTTTTTGCAATAGG
>CANHUD010000308.1 GCA_947463665.1 Sphingobacteriales bacterium | reverse complement strand
GGAGGAAAAATATCAGAATACGCACTGGTCACCACGGTATCCCCTTTTACCACTTTGATGGTACGGGGAATATTAGTGAGGTCCACAAGACCAGGCTCACGCCCGTCCCAGGTAATCTCTCCAAATCCGCCGCCTTTTTTCAACAGAGCCACCACACTGTTTTTACGATGCAGCAGACTCATTACAATCGACATATTCGGGCTAACATCCACTACTTTACCAATAATGCCCTGCGGGCCGATCACAGCCATATTGGGCTGAACACCCTGGGCTGAACCCCTGTGCAGCGTGATGTAATTATTCTGCGTACTCACCGAATTACCAATTACCTTGGCCGGCATATATACAAATTTCCGGTTTACAGACAAGGTGTCTGATCCGGGTAAACGCAACTGCAGGGTTGTATCCGGTCCTTCAAAATCTGATTTTAACTGATTCAGCAACCGGGCATTCTGCTCCCGCAGACGCTCATTCTCTTCTTTTAAACTGAAATAGGTTTCAACGGCATTGTAACGCACATACATCTCACCGGTTACCTCATGGGCAATATTCATATAAGCCGCCTCATGAAATCGATTGTACCGAAACAACATGCCCAAGGCAACCACCTGTAAAAGGAGAAACAGGATGAAGGTGCTGTAACGGGCAATGAAGACGAAGATGTTACGCATTGGATTATCTCATCACAAAGGGGAACCTTGAGTAGTTCTTCAGTGCAATGCCTGTTCCGCGAACCACACTCTTCAGCGGATCATCTGCCACATGCACAGGCAATTTGATCTTCTGGCTGAGTCGCTTGTCCAGACCGCGCAACAATGCACCACCACCGGTAAGATAAAGACCTCTTCTGTAAATATCAGCCGCCAGCTCAGGAGGCGTAGTTTCTAATGCCTTCAGGATGGCTTCCTCTACTTTGAAAATCGATTTATCCAGCGCTTCTGCAATCTCCTGGTAACTGATCATGATCTGCTTGGGAATACCGGTAACCAGATCCCGACCGTTCACCGGAATGTCGTCCGGCGGATTGTCCAGATCCTTCAACGCCGCACCAATCTGGATCTTGATCTGCTCAGCGGTGCGTTCCCCGATCAGCAGACTGTGATACCGACGCAGCGCTTCCATAATATCTGCGGTGAATTCATCACCCGCAATGCGGATCGACTGGTCGCACACAATACCTGCCAGGGCGATCACGGTGATCCCGGTGGTACCACCACCAATATCGATGATCATATTGCCCACCGGCTCTTCCACATCTATACCGATACCCAGGGCTGCTGCCATAGGCTCATGCAACAAATAAACTTCTTTGGCACCTGCCTGCTCGGCACTGTCGCGTACCGCACGCTTCTCCACTTCCGTAATGCTGGAAGGGATACAGATCATCATCCGCCAGCTGGGTGGGAACAGGGGTTTCTTGGGATAGATCATCTTGATCATTTCCCTGATCATCAGCTCCGCCGCATTGAAATCCGCGATCACTCCGTCTTTCAGCGGCCTGACCGTCCGAATGCTCTCATGCGTTTTCTCGTGCATCATCAATGCCTTCTTCCCTACCGCGAGGACATTCTTCGGATTGTTCCGGTCGAGCGCCACGATCGACGGTTCATTCACCACGATCTCGTCGTTATGTATGATCAGTGTGTTGGCTGTACCAAGATCAATGGCAATATCTTGTGTAAACCAGTTAAATAGTCCCATTTCTTACGCGAATAAAGTTGGGTGAATTGTGATTGTTTCGGTGTTTTTCGAAATTCTGACAAAATTCACGAATAAAATCGAATAATAACGGCAAAAATCAGCTTATTATTATGAAATTCAAAAGTTTAGTCCCTTTCTTTCCGAAACTCATATCCGATGTCTGTCCGGTAGTACATATCCTCAAAGGTTATGAAATCCAGTAAGGTCACCGAACGCATCGCTGCCAACGGTACCGACTGTGCATAGGAAGTCAGTGCCAGTACCCGCCCGCCGTTTGTTACAACCTGCTGAGCCTCAAGGGCTGTGCCTGCATGAAACAGCAACATATCGTCCTCAAATAAAATATCCAGCCCCTCAATCGGATAGCCTTTTTCATAGTGTCCGGGATACCCGCCACTGACCGCCACCACGGTGGCAGCAGCCCTGGGATCGATCTGAACGTATATGTCTGACAATCGCTGCTGACAAACCGCCAGCAGGATTTCCACCAGATCGTTCTGCAATCGGGGGATTACCACCTCCGTTTCGGGATCACCCATCCGGCAGTTGTATTCGATCACAAATGGCTCATCGTTCACTTTTATCAGTCCGAAGAACACAAATCCTTTATAATCAAGGTTTTCATCCTGCAACCCTTTCACGGTGGGCTCCACAATGCGGGTCCGTACTTTTTCCATGAATACGGCATCGGCAAACGGAACAGGACTTACTGCGCCCATACCGCCGGTATTCAGACCGGTATCGCCTTCTCCGATTCGTTTGTAATCCTTCGCCTCCGGCAAAAGAATATACGATTTTCCATCCACAACAGCAAAAACGCTCAGTTCTATTCCGGTGAGGAATTCCTCCACCACCACCTTGTGACCGGCAGTTCCGAATTTCGATTCCTGGATCATCAGCTCAAATTCGGCCATCGCCTCCACATGGTTCTGGCAGATGATCACGCCCTTACCCGCCGCCAGTCCATCCGCCTTCAACACAATCGGCAGCGCATGAGCCTGAAGATAAGCTACACCTTCTTCGTAATTTGATGCATCAAACTCCCGGTACGCAGCCGTGGGAATGCCATGCCGCTGCATGAAAGCCTTGGCAAATGCCTTACTACCTTCCAGTTGCGCCGCCTCTCTGGACGGACCGATCACCGGTATGTTTTTCAGCGCCGCATCGGCTTTAAAATAATCTACGATCCCGTTCACCAGCGGCTCCTCGGGCCCTACCACCACCATGTCTAGATGCTCGCGGAGGCATAGCGACTGAATTCCCAGAAAATCATTGAACGATATATTGACATTCTCACCGCACTGGGCCGTACCGGCATTGCCGGGGGCGATGAACAGTTTTTCACACAAAGGACTCTGGCTGATCTTCCAGGCCAGGGCATGTTCCCTGCCCCCGGACCCCAGTAAAAGGATCTTTAGTGGCTTCATAATCAGAAAAAAATAGCTGGAAGCGAAGATATTTCAATGGTTCTGAAATGCTGGTTTTTTTATTTTGCCTATTTTCATCGCATAACTGGAAACCGAATGTCAACGACAACTGCCGCTAAGAAACATCCGGCGGGACTATACGTCCTCTTCGCCGTGGAAATGTGGGAACGATTCAACTATTACGGGATGCGCGCCATCCTGATCTATTTCATGACCCAGGCCCTTGCCTTCAACAAACAATTCGCCTCGGAGCTCTACGGCGGCTACACCAGTCTGGTGTACCTGACGC
>CANHUD010000307.1 GCA_947463665.1 Sphingobacteriales bacterium | reverse complement strand
TGTAACAGTGCGATGCCGGAAGTTTCGGTTTCAAGGCAGCCTTTCTTGCCACAATGGCAGATCACTTCGTTATTGAAGAAGGGGATATGCCCAAACTCGCCGCTGAATCCGCTTTTCCCGTAATAGAGATGTCCATCGATCAGAATACCCATACCCAGTCCGAAATCCACGTTGATGAACAGCACGTTTCGTTCGTGTTTCACCACGCCGTTCATGAATTCGCCATAGGCCATGGAACGGGAATCGTTTTCCAGAAACGTGGGGATGCCAATGGCCTGTTGGATGATGTTGCTCAGCGGTTCTTCCTGAAAATGAAAAAAGCTGTAACTGTACCCGGTGAGGTGATTGACGCGGCCCGACAGGTTCAGTCCCACCCCCAGGATTTTATGCTGGTACTGTGGAAACTCCCGAATGAACTCCCGGATGATGCGAATCAGTTCGTTCAGCGAATCCTGCGTATTGGCCAGCTCATAGGGAATGCGTTCGCGGATGGATACCAGCTGTTTCCGGAAATTCAGCAGGCCTATGTTCACATGAAACCGCTTCACATCCACTCCAATAAAAAAACAGGCATCGCTCACCAGCGCATAGATGCTGGCCTTCCGGCCTCCTTTGGAATTGATCTTGCCATTGTCCTGAATGATCTTCTCCTCGATCATCTCGTTCACCAGACTCGCCGTTTTGGGTACGCTGATGTTCAGCTCACGCGCCAGATCGTTGATGGTAGAAGATTCCACCGCATCCAAATGCGATATGATCGCCTTTTTCAACGATTTGTTCTTGTACACCACTACCGATTGCCCTTCATCAGAAAACAATACTGATAAGGCATTCTGGCGGGAAGAACCCACGTCCGACTGATTTTTTCGCTTTTCCCCCATATTCTAAGAATCCTTAAAAATAAGAAATGCCCGCCCCTGGCTAATAAATAAAATAATTTAAAAAGTAAGATTTGATAAATAAAATAAATTATAAATTAGCGTTTGGTTCCCTAATTATTGTTAAAAACCTACCACTTGGTTAAAATAATTGACGATAAGTCTATGGATATTCAGCTTTCAGAGTATGCCGGTATGTACCGCACGGAGTTGCTGGAGCAGATTCTTCCGTTCTGGGTCAGCAGCAGTCCTGACCGGGAGCATGGTGGTTATTTCACCTGTCTGGACCGCGAAGGGAAGGTGTTTGACACCGATAAGTTTATCTGGTTACAGGGCCGGGAGGTCTGGTGTTTCAGCTATATGTACCGCGAAGTGGAGCCACGGCAGGAGTGGCTGGATATGGCACTGCTGGGGGCTGATTTTCTGGAGCGGTATGGACGTGATGCGCAGGGCGACTGGTATTTTTCGCTCACCAGGGATGG
The DNA here is from genome assembly GCA_947463665.1 of Sphingobacteriales bacterium. Taxonomy (GTDB): domain Bacteria; phylum Bacteroidota; class Bacteroidia; order Chitinophagales; family Chitinophagaceae; genus Pollutibacter. Next base: position 2,063 of record CANHUD010000307.1, on the reverse strand, counting down.
GAAGCCGCTGATCCAGCCGTACAATATATTTTCTGATTGTTTTGCCTGTATGGCGTTTGCGGCCCTGTACCGCATCCGGCCGGAGGAGCGGTACAAGAAGATCGCGGTAGATACGTTCCATCGGATTCTGGAGCGGCAGCACAACTGGAAAGGCGATTACAACAAAGCCTATCCCGGTACCCGACCGCTCCGCAATTTCAGTTTACCGATGATCCTCTGCAATCTTTCGCTGGAACTGGAGCCGATCATCGGATCCGGTCCGGTGAACGGGCTGATTCCGCAGGTGATCCACGATGTGATGGAAGTTTTTTACCAGCCGGAGACTGGTCTGATTCTGGAGAATGTAGCGCCCGATGGCCAGCCGGTGGATTGTTTCGAAGGGCGCCTGCTCAATCCCGGTCATTCCATCGAGGCCATGTGGTTTGTGATGGATCTGGGGAAGCGTCTGGGCGATGAGCAACTGGTACGCCGGGCCGTTGATATCATGCTGAAATCACTGGAGTTTGGCTGGGATCCCGAACATGGAGGCATTTTTTATTTTCTGGATGCGAAAGGCCATCCGCCGCAGCAGCTGGAGTGGGACCAGAAGCTCTGGTGGGTGCATGTGGAAGCACTGGTGGCGCTGGCGAAGGGCTATGAAGCCACGGGCGATGAACGCTGCAGGAACTGGTTTATCCAACTGCACAATTATACATGGACGCATTTCCGGGATGAAGCGGGAGGGGAGTGGTTCGGCTATCTGAACCGTCAGGGAGAGGTACTGCTGCCATTGAAAGGCGGGAAATGGAAAGGCTGTTTCCATATCCCGCGTGCGCTTTTCCAGGTCTGGAAAACGCTCGAACAAGTTTCTTGATAATCAACTATAAACCCAAAACACGAATTATGCAAAGACTATTGCTGCTACTATGCGTGCTGCTCACATCCTCGGGGATGATGGCGCAGACCATGCGGGTTACTGGAAAGGTAACGGATGCCGCATCGGGCGCTCCGGTAGAGGGAGCGACCATCACGGTCAAAGGAAAGAACCGGTCCGTTGCAGCCTCTTCTGAAGGGGTATTTCAGCTGTCCGGTGCTAAATCAGAGGTACTGGTGATCTCCGCCTCGGGGTACCAGTCGAAAGAGGTAGCGATCACCGGCGAAACGCTGAGCATCGCCCTGGAAAACATCTCCCAGTCGCTCACCGATGTGGTGGTAGTGGGATATGGCACCCAGCGGCGCAGCAGCCTTACCGGATCGGTATCGGTACTGAAAAATCAGGAACTTACCCGTCGCCAGGTGACCAGTGCCAGCCAGGTACTGCAGGGACTGGCGCCCGGTCTTACCGTTCAGCAGCAATCAGGCCGCCCCGGTGCGGATGGTGCCTTCATCCGCATCCGCGGGGAAAGCTCCATTCAGGGTAATAGTACACCACTGGTGGTGATCGACGGGTTGCTGATGCCTACCGGTTCCGGCGTGGATGCGCTGAACCAGATCGATCCCAATGCGATCGAGAGCATTTCTATTCTGAAAGATGCGGCTTCTACCGCCATCTACGGAAACCGTGCTTCTTCGGGTGTAATCGTGGTAAAGACCAAGCGTGCTACCCAGCAGGGTATGAAAGTGAGCTACAACAACTTCTTCACCAAGCAGGAGTTCACGGCTCTACCCAAACGGGTTAGTGCTATCGATCATATGGAGCTGAGCAATATTGCGGAGCAGAACCGTACGGCCAATCCCGCAGCGATTGTATTCCCGCAGTCGCTTATCGACAAATACAAAACCACCGCTCCTAATAATCTGGATATAATTGATACCGACTGGACGAGAGAGGTGCTAACTAATTCGGGTATGCTACAGAACCACAACGTACAGTTGATGTCGGGTGGTGAAAAGATGAGCATGTTCTCTTCGTTCACCTTCATGGATCAGCAGGGTCTGATACAGAACAATCGGTTTACGAAGTATGATATCCGACTGAATCCGGAGTTCCGCCTGAACAAATGGCTGACCTTAACCGGTACGCTCGGTTATACCAGCAACAAGACCATCAATCCGTCTACCGGTTCACCGGAATTCATCATTCG
>CANHUD010000306.1 GCA_947463665.1 Sphingobacteriales bacterium | reverse complement strand
GATCTGCCGGCCGTTGAGGCTTCGGGCTTTTAGTTTTTCAGTAGTGGGATAGATCGGTTCGAGGAACGCTTTTCCGCCTGCTTTTTCAGGTGCAAACAATTCGATTTCCGGGTGGGTCATCTGGGGTTTGCCCATGAAAAAGCCCGGTTTTCCGAAAACGAGGTATTCTTTTCCTGTTTCCAGCATTTTTTCCACCCAGCTGATGCCCTGGAACCAGGTCAGTTCGAGCGTTCCGGAGCGATCCTGCAGTTCAGCCACCAGTCGTTTTCCCCTGCCGGCGCCTATGATTTCGAAGCGGGTGATTTTTCCAGCTACCTGGAGAAAATCCGGTTTGTACTGGATATCGCTGATGAGCCGCACCTCCGTTTTATCAATATGCCGATAGGGAAAATGTTCCAGCAGGTCTTTGAACGTGAAGATGTTCAGTTCTTTACGCAGCATATCTCCCCGAACGGGCCCTACGCCTTTCAGGAATTCGATCGGATTATCGAGTATGGTTGAAAATGCAGCGATGGCAGATATTTGGGTGAAATTAAGGATTCGGCGGGCACAGCAGGCAAAGGTATTGCCAATTAGGGTAATTTTGCATCATGAGGTATCTCCAACTTCTCCGGCCGGGGCAGTGGATCAAGAATGTCTTTTTGTTTCTGCCCCTTTTTTTTGCCGGAGACCTGTTCAACGATGAAAAACTAACCCGGCTGGTTTGGGGTTTTTTCCTTTTCTCGCTTACGGCCAGCAGTATTTATGTGATCAATGACTACCGGGATCGGGAGAAGGATGCGCTGCATCCGGTAAAACAGTTCAGGCCACTGGCTGCCGGCACCGTGAAACCGTTTGAAGGACTGCTTTTATCAGCAGTATTGATCATGCTGTCCCTGACCGGTTCATATTGGTTACAGCCCCTTTTCCATGCGATCCTGGTGTTTTATTTCGCGCTGAATCTGGCGTATTCTTTCGGGTTGAAGAATACCGCGATCCTGGATGTATTTATCATTGCAATAGGATTTGTGCTTCGGGTGCAGGCAGGTGCCGTACTGGCCGATGTGCCGCTTTCCATGTGGCTCAACCTGATGGTCTTTCTGCTGGCGTTGTTTATGGCGTTGGGGAAGCGCCGAGACGATGTCATCCTCCAGCAGCAGTCGGGCATTGGCATGCGGAAATCGATCGACGGCTATAACATGGAGTTTCTGAACGTCTCTATTGCCTTGGTCTGCGCCGTGATCCTGGTGAGCTATGTGATGTACACGATCAGTCCGGAAGTGGACGCCCGTTTGCGATCTGAACGCCTTTACTATACCAGCCTGTTTGTATTCATGGGAGTCATGCGCTATCTGCAACTGATCTTTGTGAAGAACGATTCGGGATCGCCCACCAAGATCATTTACCGCGACCGTTTTCTGCAGATCGTGCTGGTATTGTGGATTCTGAGTTTTTATTTTTTGATCTATATCCGAGACCTGAAAATCTGACATGAAGAAAAAAATCGCCAATTGGGGCAACTATCCGGCCATCGGGGCCGATGAGCAGTCGTTCACGCTGGTTCGCGAACTTCAGCAAAAACTGAAGCAGGTGCCGGAAAGCATTGCCCGCGGCATGGGTCGGTGTTACGGGGATGCGGCGCTTGCTCCGACCGTGTTTTCTACCCTTCACCACAACCACATCCTTGGCTTTGATGAGGCTGAAGGGATCCTTGATGTGGAGGCCGGGATCACGCTGGAATCGGTACTGCTGTTCATCGTTCCCAAAGGATGGTTCCTGCCTGTGACGCCGGGTACGAAGTTCATTACCGTTGGCGGAGCCGTGGCCAGTGATGTACATGGCAAGAATCACCATGTAGACGGGTGTTTCAGCAGGCATGTGGTGGATATGGATGTGATGATCGCTTCCGGAGAGGTGATCACCTGTGCGGCCGACCGGGAAACCGATCTGTTTCAGGCCACCTGCGGGGGGATGGGACTGACCGGCATCATTACGCGGGTGAAATTCCGGCTGAAAAAAATCGAGACGGCGTATATCCGGCAGAAAATGATCAAGGCCCGTAACCTGGAAGAGGTGATCGACCTGTTTGCCCGATACGATCAGTACACATATTCAGTTGCCTGGATCGACTGTCTGAAATCCGGAGAAGGGTTTGGCAGAAGCATCCTGATGCTGGGCGAACATGCAACAAGGAGCGAACTGCCGGAAAAACTGCAGCAGGAGCCGTTGAGCTTACCGACTAAAAAATCACTGACGCTGCCGTTTTTCCTGCCTTCGTTTCTCCTGAACCGCATCACCGTGTCTGCCTTTAACTTTCTCTTCTATAACAAGATGCGCCAGCGGGAGATCAATAACATCGTTCCGTATGAACCCTTCTTTTATCCGCTGGATGCTGTGAACCACTGGAACAGGGGTTATGGGAAGAAAGGCTTTGTGCAATACCAGTTTGTTTTGCCGCTGGAAGCCCGTGACGGGCTCATTGAAATTCTGCGGAAGATCAATGCCAACGGACATGCATCCTTTCTGGCGGTTCTCAAAGTTTTTGGGCACGATGAGAGCCTGATCTCTTTTCCGATGAAAGGCTATACACTGGCACTGGATCTGCCTGTTCGGGATGCGTTGTTCCCGTTTTTGGACGAACTCGATCGGTTAGTATTGCACTATGGCGGACGGATCTATTTATCAAAAGATGCGCGCATGAAACCGGAGGTTTTTCTGAAAGGATATCCGCATGTACAGCGATTTGCCGACATCATACGGCGGTACAATCCGGGGCGGTTTGCCTCCCTGCTTTCCAAACGTTTACAAATTCCTTCCTGATGGCAACGGTACTTATTTTAGGAGCTACTTCGGATATGGGTCGTGCGCTGGCCAGAGGATATGCCGCCAGAGGATATAATCTTCAGCTGGCAGCCCGGCAGATGGACGATCTGAAGACCTTACGATCTGACCTCAAGATCCGGTATGGGATCAAGTGCAGCCTGCATACTTTTGATGCCGTACAAACCGATGGTCATGCCGGTTTCTGGGCCAGCCTACAAACCATTCCGGATATTACTATCCTGGTATTCGGGTATATGCAGGAAAACACGCTGGCAACGGAAGATCCTGGTGTTCTTCACCAGACGCTGGCGGTGAATTTCACCGGAGCGGTATCAATCCTGAATATCATATCCAGGACCTACAAGAAAAACGGGAAGGGCTCGATTGCAGGCATCAGTTCGGTAGCCGGTGAGCGGGGTCGCGGCTCCAATTATCTCTATGGCAGTGCCAAAGCGGGCTTCACCGCCTATTTATCCGGCCTGCGCAACGAGCTTCATCCTCATTCCGTTCAGGTTAGTACTATACTCCCCGGATTTGTATATACGAAAATGACCGAACATCTGACCTTACCGCCGCTGCTGACAGCCACTCCTGAACAGGTGGCGGAAGCGATCATCCGGGGGCT
>CANHUD010000305.1 GCA_947463665.1 Sphingobacteriales bacterium | reverse complement strand
TCCTGCAGGGCTTCTGAAGCACGGAACAGTTTGGAGGCGAGCGCGAGACCGACCGCTCTGGGCATCTGGGCGGCAGTTGGTGCCATTCCGGCAGCGATGAGTTTGTGATTCACGAGGTCCAGGGGCTGACCACTCTCGTCCACGTTTGCAGAAGCAAAATGCGAATTCATCTGACGGCCAGCACTGTGCGGGTCGTTGGCGGTATCCGGGTCTGAGTATAACTGGGAAAAAAATTCAGTAACGGTAGCGGTTCCCGAAGCAAAAGCAAAGGTCTGGTCGCGGTAATACCCACTGTAGGAATCACCCGGGCGGAAGAAGCGCGCCATAGCTACCTGCGGCAATTCCTTACCATCCCCGAAGATGCCGAATTTGGCTTTGCCTGTAAGTACTTCTTTCCTGCCCATCAGGCTGGCTTCGCGGCTTTCACAGGCCAGGCGATAATCCGCCAGTACCTGATCACGAAACGCATCATACGACAGCTTTTCTGCTGAGACTTCAGATGAAAACGCACTGTTCATAGTACAAACCTACAGAATAAATCGGAGCGATACATACCCTGAGCTGGCATCCTGTGGTTTGGTCAATAACTTGAAGAGGAAATGTTAATATTTTGACCCAATCCATGTAAAAACGCCGGTTCAGGGTAATTTACGCAAAGAATACCGTGAAAACACCTTGTAGGAGTTCTGTTGAATCTGTAAATTTGTATCTGTCCGGATGATAGAAACACAAATTGTTTTTTTTCACTGACAAAAAAGTGTTCCTTTTCATAACTGGATGATGTACCAAACTTTCATTATTTAACAACAACATAAACCGACGAATATGAAGAAAGTCGTTCTGACACTGGTAGTTGCCCTGATCGCTGCCGGTTCATTTGCACAGTCTGCCACCAGCAAGAAAGGTGAGGATTTTATCAAGTTCAAGGAGATGAAGTATGATTTTGGCAAGATCAAGCAGGGGTCACCTGTAACCCATGATTTTGCGTTTACCAACATCAGCGGCGCTCCGGTGATCATTGAGAATGCTACTGCATCCTGCGGTTGCACCACACCAAAATGGCCTCAGGCGCCTGTTGCCAAGGGAGCTGCCAGCACTATCACTGCCGGTTTCAACGCCGCGGCTGCAGGGCCGTTCAGCAAAGAAGTGTATGTTCGGGTGAAAGGTGCAGAAATTCCGGTGACTATTACCATCACTGGTGAAGTAGTAACTGCACCAGCAAAAAATTAATCACTACCTTTACGTTTTTCGAGGCCGTCCCTTCCGGGACGGTTTCGTTTTTTATAGCCTTATCGAGTAAGTGATTTCCCGGAACGCATTTGGGAATCAGGGGGCTTACCTACCTTTGCAGTATGATGAACGTATCTCAACGGGGAGAGCAGATGCCCTCCTCTCCTATCCGGAAACTGGTTCCCTTTGCAGAAGCTGCCAAGAAGAAAGGCGTAAAAGTTTATCATCTTAATATTGGGCAACCGGATATTGAAACCCCTCCGGCCATCATGGAAGCGGTTCGCAGTGCGGATATCCGGGTACTGGAGTACAGCCATAGTGCAGGGAATGAAAGTTACCGCCGAAAACTCACTGAATATTACAAGAGAGTGGGTATTGAGGTGAACCATCAGGAGATCCTGATCACTGCAGGTGGCAGTGAAGCTATTGTCATGGCATTCATGTCGTGCCTTGACCCCGGCGATGAAATCATCATACCCGAACCTTTCTATGCCAATTATAATGGTTTTGCGGTAATGGCGGGCGTAAAGGTACTTCCGGTGACATCCTACATAGATACCGGTTTTGCCTTACCGGATGTATCGGCCTTTGAAGCGGTGATCACGCCCCGAACAAAGGCCATTCTGATTTGCAATCCGAACAATCCCACCGGCTATTTATACAGCAAAGCGGAAATGGAAGCGCTGAAAGATATCTGCCTGCGACATAATCTGTTTCTGTTTTCTGATGAGGCGTATCGGGAGTTCTGTTATGATGGAACGTACATCAGTGCACTGCATCTGGAGGGGATGGACCAGCATGTGGTGTTAATGGATACGATCTCCAAGCGGTATTCTGCCTGTGGAGCCCGCATAGGAGCACTGGTTACCAAGAACAAGGACGTATATGCCACTGTCATGAAATTCGCGCAGGCCAGGCTGAGTCCGCCCGGACTGGCCCAGATAATGGGCGAGGCAGCGGTAGATCTGCCTGATGATTATTTTGATGCGCCCAAAGCGGAATACCAGGCAAGACGAGACCTGATGATCCGCCGGCTCAATGCAATGGAAGGAGTGTTTTGTCCGAACCCCGGAGGGGCATTTTATGCCATTGCCCGATTGCCTATTGATGATGCCGACCGGTTCTGTCAGTGGCTGCTGGAATCGTTTACGCATAACGGACAAACGGTTATGCTGGCACCTGCTACAGGATTTTACGGAACAGCCGGTTTGGGGAAAAATGAGGTTCGTCTCGCTTACGTACTAAACCTTCAGGATATTAATGCTGCGATGGATTGTTTGGAGGAGGCGTTGAAAAAAATTAGATTAGAGGTTAGAGATTAGAGGTTAGAGATTAGAGGTTAGAGGTTAGATTTTGTGGGGAGGTTAACGAATAGTACCCCGCTGATCACGAACAGGCCGCCGAGCCAGGTGTACCAGGAAACATTTTCCTGAAGGATGAACACGGAGAAAATCACAGCGAAAACCGGTACCAGGTTGTTGAAGATGGCGGCCCGGGTGGCGCCGATGGCGCGTATGCCATCGTAATACCATACAAAAGCTACTACTGTACCCATGATGCCCAGATAGCCGAGAGCTACCCACACGGAAAGGGGAACGGTAGTGGGCATTGGTTCTGTGAAAGAGAAAAGAAAAAGCAGGGCAAGACCGGAAATGGATGCCCATGTGGTGGTTTGAAGAGGCGTGTGGTCTTTAACAGCAGCCCTTCCGGCCAGCGTATAAAATGCCCAGGTGACCGGACAGCCCAGCATGAACAGATCGCCTGTTTCGATACTGGATAAAAGTTCAATGAAATGCCCGCGGGAGATGACCACCACCACCCCAAAAAGGGAGATGATGATGCCGGTGATTTTCCGTAGTGATAATTTTTCTTTGTAAACGATGGAAGAAATAAGCATCACCAGTGATGGACTCAGAGCAGCCAATAGAGCGCCTCTGCTGGCCGGCGTAGTTTTTAGCCCCTTGAAGAAAAAGAAATTGTAGGCAAATACCCCCATAAATCCGGACAGGAAAAGCGACGGGAATTTAGAGAGGGTGATACGGAATGCGTTTCGGTTTTGTTTCCACGCCATGGGCAGTAGAAAAACCAGCGCAATCGCATAGCGCAGGCCAGCACCCGTAAAGGGCCCGAACGTCTGGGCTGCAATGCGTGTAAAAACAAACGTACCGCCCCAGAACATGGCTGTACCCGTCAGTTTAAGATAAATG
>CANHUD010000304.1 GCA_947463665.1 Sphingobacteriales bacterium | reverse complement strand
TCGAAAGGCCGGCGCAGTTGACCACCACATCGATCCCACCAAAGGCAAGGGAGATCTCACTAAACGCCCTGGTTATATTATCCTTATCGGTTACATTCATCACTACCGAAGCCGCACTGTCTTTCCCGAAGGTGGATTTGAATTCGCTGAGTGTGTGCTGCAGACGATCCGCATCTATGTCGCTCAGCGCTACACAAGCGCCTTCCTGGGCGTATTTTTTAGCCACGGCCTTGCCGATACCACCGGCGCTTCCGGTAACAAAAGCAATGCGACCCGACATAGATTTCGGTTTGGGCATCCGCTGCAGCTTGGCTTCTTCCAGGAGCCAGTATTCGATGTCGAACGCTTCCTGACGAGGAAGCGACGTATAGCTGGATATGGCCTCTGCGCCGCGCATCACATTGATCGCGTTCACGTAGAACTCAGCAGCCACGCGGGCAGTGGATTTATCTTTGGCGAAGGTGAACATCCCTACACCCGGATAGAGGATCACCACCGGGTTAGGATCGCGGAGGGCCGGGCTGTTCGGATGTTTGCAGGTGTTGTAATAATCCGTGTACATGGCTCGATAGGCCTCGAACTGCGGGGCCAGAGCGGCTTTGATAGCGGGAACGTCCGACAAATCCTGATCAGGCGATAGCGTGAGCACCATCGGGCTGATCTTGGTACGAAGGAAATGGTCGGGACAACTGGTACCCATCGGTGCCAGTCGGTCCAAATCTTTTGAATTGATGAATTCAAGTACTGTAACGGCATCTGTAAAATGTCCTACCATTTTCACATGGGAAGAACAGTAACCGCGGAGGATAGGTGCCAGGGCTGCGGCCTGAGAGCGGCGCTGATCCGGAAGCAGCGATTCCGTGCGGGCACCGCCGAAGACCGTACCGTTTTTCGCAACTTTCTCTTCGATGTATGCCGCGCATTTTTCGATCACTTCAAGCGAGTTGATATAGCACTCATAGGCGGTATCGCCCCAGGTGAAGAGACCGTGGGAGCCGAGCATGATGCCGCGGATGCCGGGATTGGCGTCCAGACAGGCTTTCAGCTGAAGGCCCAGATCGAAACCCGGTCGTTGCCAGCCCACCCATCCGATGGTTCCACCGAATAATTCTCTGGTGATCTGTTCTCCGTCTTTGGAGGCGGCAATGGCGATGGCGGCATCCGGATGCAGGTGATCGATGTGTTTGAACGGAAGGAACCCATGTAGCGGCGTATCGATGGACGGAGCTTTGGAATCCAGATCGAAGATGCAGTGGTTAAACAGGGCCACCATTTCATCTTCGTGTTGCAGCCCGCGGTAGACATTGGTGAGGCTGCGGAGACGATCCACATAGAGGCCTGCCAGTCCGCTGCGCGTAAGGGAGCCAATATCGCCACCCGATCCTTTGATCCACATCACTTCGGTATCCTTTCCTGTAAGCGGATCTTTTTCGATGGTTTTGCAGGAGGTATTTCCTCCACCATAATTGGTGATGCGGAGATCTGCTCCCAGGCGGTTGGAGCGGTAGATCAGCAGTGCTACTTCATCCCCTTCCAGCTCGCTGGCTTTCTCATCGTTCCACAAATAGTTCACATACTTGAAATCCATATCTGTTGTTTTCATGCTTTGATTGGTTATACATGCAGGCTGTTGCCATAGCCTACGATCAGTACCGATAGGATGATCACGACGATACCCATAATGATCGTGTTGATCGTTTTGCGGCTTACGCCTTTCCATTCTTTCAGCAGGAGTCCCCACATATTAGCGATCAGGATAATGAAGGCCATGTGCAGGATCCATGAGCTGGGTCCGTTGCCCAGCTTGCTCTCCCCCATTCCGTAGAAGAAGAACTGCAGGAACCAGGTGGTACCAGCCAGTGCGGAGAACAGGTAGTTTTTTGCGAGCGGTGCAGCTGCGTTGGTATAATCTCCGAAGGATTTGTTTCTCCAGTTCAGCAGCATGCACCATATGAAATTGGTGGTGAGGCCGCCCCAGAGCAGGACTACATAGACCACGTTGTTGCGATAGAGAAACTCCCCTTCTCCAGGGTTAGCGGCTTTCCAGGCATTGTTGGCGATGACCGCCATTTCCTGACCGGCTTCCAGTCCGAAGTTGAAGCAGGCGCTGAGTACCCCTGAGATGATGGCCACCGTCATCCCCAGTCCGAATTTATATTCTGTTTTGACCGATTCGCCATGCGGATCGGTACCGGAGGTCTGGAGTTCTTTTTCCTTCATGGTGCCGGCCTTTCCGGAGATGATGATCCCCAGTACACAGACCAGAAGGCCGAAGAGGATGGTCATTCCCCAGTTAGAAGAGATCATCGCGCTGAACGTATCTTTTCCTTCTACCGTGCTGAAATCGTAATAGATTGCCGGGATCAGGGCACCGAAAACCATGCAGAGTCCGAGGATGATGCTGCTGCCCAGCGATACGCCCAGGTATCGGACCCCCAGTCCGTAGGTGAGTCCGCCGATGCCCCAGAGAACACCGAAGAGGTAGGTGATGGCCAGGATGGAGCCTCCGGTTCCGCTGATGATTTCAGCGAAACCCGGTATAGTCAGGTAGGCGGCCACGGGAGGCACGATGAGCCAGGAGAAGAGTCCGCCTACGATCCAGTAGGATTCCCACTGCCAGTCTTTGACTTTTTTATACGGGATGTAAAAACTGCCCGAGGCGAAACCGCCGATGAAATGGAAGAGTACACCGAGTAATACTTGCATAAGGGTTAAATGTGTATGGCAAACAATTTAGGTAAAAATACGGATGATGGTATTTTAAACCATCCCGTACTATGGGCCGATTCTGGGGTCAGAATTTGTTAAAAACACTTGAAGCGAGGCACCCAGCGGGTAGCTACCGGGTTTCATGGAAATGCGAACGTTATCGGAGAGAAGACGGATCACACCTCTGTTGTACACTGCATCTACTTCCCACCTGTCACTCTGGTTTTCCAGCAGGGCCTGTGCCGTGGAGCCGCCTTCCACGAAGACTTCTGCTACAGCTGTTTGGTGAAGTAAGTGGCGCAGGATTTCAGTCATGCGGGTGCGCAGGTGGAGGGCCGTGTAGGTCCTTTCCAGCTTTTTTGGGAAGGCCACTATTACCTTAGCATGCTTTTGGAGGATAGATGTAAACAGATGTTCCAGCTCGATGAGCCCCTTCCCGTTCAGATGATCATCCGTTATTTCCAGGAGGCGCTCATCGCTCCGCGATATTCCCCAGATCTCGTCTTTTCCGGCATGCAGTGACGTTCCGGCGAGAAAAACAAAAGGTTTTAAAGGCTGTGGAACAGGCATATTCGGGAGTTGGCGCCGCAAACGGGTATTAAGAATTTCCTGGAAAAAATCGCCGGCACCGGCGAGAAACGGATCATTTATTGTTTGTTCCGCCCAGTTCTGAACATCAGCCGTGGAGATGGCATCGGGTATCAATATTCCGGACTGGCTGGATATTGA
>CANHUD010000303.1 GCA_947463665.1 Sphingobacteriales bacterium | reverse complement strand
GCCTCTTTAATAGCGCGTGCAAGCCCGCTGCGCTGGGTGAGTGAGATCCCGCTGGCGGTCTGAGCAGTACCCATATCGATCACCACCCAATGCGGATAAGTAGCCGGGCTGCTCGTCCACCGGGAATGCCAGAACGTGGAGGACAGTCCGTCTATAAGTGTGGCGGCTCTTCCGTTCACGGTTCCTTCACCGGCTGTTTCTTCCGAACTAAAGCTGCTGATGCGCCAGCCCTGTTTAGTCAACTCGTTCCGGGTACTAAAATTCAGGGAGGGCTTACCGGCTAGAAACGTGTAGCTGTAGATCGTTTCGGAGACTTCCCCATTTTCATGCGCCAGCTTTACTTTAAGTTCATAGGGAATGTTATCTGCTCTTTCTACCAGATCGGCTATTGGCATATCGATGGCGAAACTATCGCTGCCTATGGGTTTGGATATCCAGGCTATGGCGTTGTAATCTCTGTTCACGCCTGTTCCTTCGTTGTTGACATTCGGGTCGTGAAAATACAGAACATCCTTCACCGGGTTGTCGGATGAAAATCTACCCCGCAGACGAATGCTTGCTGTTGCGTCATCATAATTTGCCAGGATCCGCTGAACGCCGGCCGTAACCGATGTATAGTAGGTTTGGGTATCGTTGTTAAAGACCTGGTTGTTGTTCAACACGGCACAATCAGCAGATGTGAGAAACGTGGCCGATCGGCCCCAGGTGCTGTTGCCTGCCCACATGAGTGCCATACCCAGTGGTTGTTCCGACACTGCTTTTTGCCGGTTATGCGGAAGATTCAGGCCATGGCCCAGTTCATGGATCATGCCTCCGATCCATTTGGTGGCGCGGGTTCCCAGCGTTCCGCCGGCACCCAGGTATTTGATATCCTGATCGGCATAATCCAACGCAAAACAAGTTTTGCCTACTCCGTAAAAAGGAGGCCCACCCGGTTCTCCGGAGGCATCGTAGGTGTATGCAGGAATGATCACCAGGTAGTGATCGCTGGTAAACAGAGAAGGATTGGCTGTTTTAAAGGCAGCGATTTCCGACTGTACCGCACCGGCGCCTCCGTTGTACGGATAGGCCGATTTTCCCTGTTTAGCTTTTATTTCGATGAGTCTGATCCGTTTCCGGGCATCGTCTTTTACTAACCCGAATGTCTTATACCCATAACCGTTTCGCTGCATTTCCTTCCCGAAAAAATCCTGTGCCGATAACAGGATCTCGCTGATCCGCCGGTGGTGATCGGCTGGAACAGACACATCATCGGGGATAAAATAGACCACATTCAGATTCCGCGGACGGTCGCTCGAATAGTTGAACGTTTCCGGTGCCGGTGGCGGAATCGTTGGCGGCGGCACCGTGCCGTTGTCTTTTTTGCAGGACGCTGCTGCCAGCAGGCAGATCATGATGGGAATGCGAAGGAAGTTCATCGTATCAAACATAAACTGACAAAAATCTGAATCAGCCTTTTTTTACACCGGTGGTATTGAAGCCAAATACCTCGACGGTCGTTTTTTGAATGTGTTCGTAGCCTGCCTTTCGGAACCAGTCTGCCACCTCTTCATGAGAATGCTCCCATCTGTATTCAGGGGTGAACCAATCAAGGATATCCACCATCATTTCCCGCACATTTTGTTTGTTCCCTTTAATACGTTTGATGAGAAAAGAAACGGGCAGCAGGGTTAACAGATAAAGATAGTATTGCACGCGCAGGGGCAGTTTGGACGTATAGTTCCGTAGAACATTAAAGAACCGATGGATCGCATCTTTCCGTTGATGATAAACCCATACACTCAGCTTTCCGTCTTTCTTTACGGTTTTTTCAATCGTGAAAAAAGAACGTCTGGTGCTGTTGGTATGTATCAATACCCCGCTGCACTGCACCAGATCCATACTGGCTGATTTTATCGGAGGATATTGAAGATCACCCTGGATAAAAAATACAGATTCGGAAGAGATGGACCTGCTGGCCTGTTCTATGGAACGGCTCATATCCATCGCCACTACCAACGCTCCGGCCTCGCCTATCAGCCTGTCGAGCACTCCATTCCCACAACCCACGTCCAGTACGATCTTCCCATTGAGGGAACCCGCGGTTTCATCGGTTTCACGGAGAAAGCGTTGAAACATAAACGATTCATCGGCATCCCAGGTTTTATCCTGTCCGTATTGAAAATGGCTCCATTCAAAAGCGAAGCTCTCTTTTGTTCGTCTGTTCTTACGTTCACAATAGGTAATAGTGTCTGCTATAGAGGCAGGAATTGCCTGGAATCGAATGGCGAGATCCGGGATGTGGAGGGTCAGAAATTCAGCGTAATCGATCATGGCTTCCGGAAGCAGACGGGGAATTCCATCTATCACCGGATACACCAACTGGTCTGTGGCCCATAATAACCCATCAACAGCAGAAAGGCGCTGAAATCGCAGTTCATTTCCGGTGACCGGACATCGGAGCAGGGAATAGAAAAATTCGGACTTTTCCGTTATGGGCATCATTTACACAACAGGCTGTTTCAGCGATTAAATTAAGCAATTCTACTAAGCAAACCTATGTCCCCAAGCCTCTATTTACGGACCGATCGAATCTCTACACTCAGATCTTCCACCCATTTTCCGCCTGCATTTTTCTTTACGGGTACAAAAGCAAACATCCAGCGCTGGTCTCTGTACGCTCTGGGAACGCGCACGAGGATCTCATTCCAGCCTTTTTTCAGCGAAATACCGGCAGGAGGGCGTGTCCAGAAAAACTCTTCATCGGTGAAAGGAAGCTCATTTGGCGGCTGGTGCCAGGTGGATTGCAGATACCTGTAACCGCCAGGGGTAGCCCAGGCAGGTCCGGCCAGTTCTTTCCGGTTGATGAACACAGCCCCTCCATTAGCGTCCCATTTTCCGTTCTGCGGAATACCGCCACCGCGCCGGTGACTTCGCGCAGCCGCCTCGAACCCCAGGATGGCGTGTATATTTCTGGCAGCAGGAACATAGATGTATCCCCTGAGATAGACGGTTTCATCGGGATCAACAGCCAGTGCTTTGGCTTCCGTGCGGATGCTCATCTGCAGAATACCTCCCGTAACGAGCGTAGTCTTACCGGTATCCTGTTCCGGGTGGCGTTCCGGTGCAAAGGCCTGGCTAGCTGAATCTGTTTTTTGCCGATGATAGATTCCTTTTAAGGTCCACTCGCTGTTGCCAAACTGTACATAAGGAAATGGATCTTTTGCAAAGAATCGATCCCGGTGTGTGGAGAGTCGTTTTTCAAACTCCCGAAAATACGCGAAAGCTCTTGTTTCCTTACCCGGCAGGGCATTGATATGCTCAGGATTAAAACCTGGGCGGCCGCACCAGGCGGCTTCGATGTAGGTGAGCGCACCCGGCCAGAGCGCACTTTGCAGGGCGATCCTGGATTTATCATCCACCCGTACATCAGGCCAGAGACAGACAATTCCGCCAAGAGCAGTG
>CANHUD010000302.1 GCA_947463665.1 Sphingobacteriales bacterium | reverse complement strand
TGGCGGGTTATTTGCGGCGTGAAGCGTAATGAATGGAAGCTGTCGATTTTGTGGTCGATGGCGGCATTGAAACGTTGTTGTCTGGTATTTTTTTCGTTTTGCGTTTCTGCTTCATAGGTAAAGTTATTTCCCGGTACTAAATTGTTTCGGAGAGTGTTTTTTTCTGTTAATAATTGCATGTTGCTCATTTGCAGACTGGCATTCAGCTCTGTTTTTTTCTTCCAGCTCTCGTTGATGTTCAGTCCGCCTGCATAGGTATGGGCAATTCCCTGTTGTGAGGTGCCCAAATCGGCCACCGGCAGACCGAAATCACCGGCATTGATCATTCCGGAGCCCGACAGCATAGCAGACGGATTGAAGCTCATCATATCCGATAATGCGAACCCCTGTTTATTGACATTATTCGCCATACCGATGAAGGTTCGTTGTTTGTCGGTATTGAATCTGTTGATGGTAGTTTGCGCATCAAATCGTCCGTTTGATCCTCCTGCAGCGGATGCTCTTCCGAATACTGCTTTGAGTTTATCCTTTTTGAGCACGAGGTTGACAGTTGATTCCGTTTCGCCATCGTCCATACCTGTGAATTGGGCCCTGTCTGATTTGCGTTCAAAGACCTGTACTTTATCTACCCAATCGGCATTCAGATTCTGCGTAGCCATTTTTGGATTTCCGGTGAACAACTCCTTTCCATTCACCATCACTTTTCTTTGTACTTTACCGTTGAACCGAATGGTTCCGTCTTTATCGACTGTAAAGCCAGGCATCCGTTTGAGCATATCTTCCACTACTGCATTGGGGGGTGTTTTGAAATTTTCTGTATTGAACTGGATGGTATCATTTATTAATTCAACAGGCGGGCGTTTAGCGGTAATAACAATACTATCCATACTGGATATTTCTTTTAAGAACAGCGTGTCCAGTTTGAGCGATTGATTTTTGGGGATCAGTATATCTTTCCAGAGTGGAACATAGCCTGTATGGGATATAGAAAGCGTTGCGTTCCCCTGATAGTAGATCGGAATGGAAAAGCGTCCGGTGGTGTCACTTACGGTAACAAATAAGATACTGGAGTCTTTATTGTTAATGAGGGATACTGTTGCGTAAGGTAACGGGTTTTTGTGTGCCTGACCAACTATTTTTCCGGTTATGGTTTGTTGGGCGATCAAATTGGATGAAAAAATAAGCGAAAGGGTTAAAAGGAAGATGATCCGCATAAACAGAGATTTTCATCAAAGCTATTTTGATGCCCCTGCAGATGCGGTTAAGTAAGATGGAGGAAAGGTTAATAAAGGTTAATGGGGTGGATGGGTGAATGTTTTATCGTTATGGATTAAATTATTATATTTATTCATCAGAAATTCAATAAAAGTGAAATTATTGCGTTACTTTTTGATCATTTTTCTTTCGTTTACGGCCCTTGTTGGATATACACAAGTTTCTTACATACAAGTGAGTGGAGAGCCCAATCTGACCGTTTTTCTGGACGGTGAACTGAAAGGAGTAACAACAGCGGAACTAGGAGGGTTGATCATTGAAAAAGTAGCTCCGGGTAACCATTTGATAAAGGTGGTGAAAAAAGAATTTGTGCCTTTCGAAGAAAACATTGTTGTGAAAGCCGGAGAAGTACTGTTGTATAAAGTAAAGCCTTTTTCAAAGCTTTCGGTTTTCATTACGGAAAGTGGCAATGAGGAAGAAACGGATAAAAAGGCCACCATACAAACGGGTAAACTAGTCATACAGTCATTGCCCATCGAGATTTCTATCACCATACCCCGAATTGAGGGGGTAAAGGATTTACGCAAGAATAAGGATCTCTGGATGATTGAAAAATTAACAACGGGCGACTATCAAAGTACCTTTGCATTCAACGGAAAGACACTAGATGGGTCTTTTCAAATCAGGCCAAATGAAGAAACGCGTGTATTTGTGAATATATTATCCGGAGAGGTTACAGTGAAATATTCCGGAGAAGAAGCGGCGAAAAAGAAGACTGAAAATACAGCAAGTTTAAATAATCTGTTTCAGCAATTTCTTTCATGGACAGATGTTAAAATGGACCAGAATCTGGAAGTTATAAAAAGGAGTAATCCCGAAATGTATAAAAGGTTTGACAAGTATGGTCGTGTTAGTGGTACATTGCTATATACATATAACAGACCCAATACCACTACTGCCTATCTGGGTGTTGACAACGATTACATTACTGAAATTGGGTTTTTCAAAAATTCTGCTTCCGAAGATGCAGCGGAAGAGCTTTTCAGAAAGTATTATCTTCAATTTGAGCCGATCACTCCCAAAGCCGATTTTAAAGATGAGCTAAAGATGTCATCCCTATATAAATACTATTTCAAGGTTATTAATGTTGAAATGAACATGTATGCTGAGGTTTTTATTTCCAAATCAAACCCGAAGTACGTCAAACTCAATTTTGGGAAAATCAAACGATGATTTTTCAGATACAATGGGGACTATATTCCAATTGCATTATCTATGGTCCATAAATTATGAGGTTAAACTATGGAGATATTTGTTTAACTGTGTTCCTGCAAATAAAAAAGCAGCTACAACATTTTACGCTGTAACTGCTTGATTTTCAAGTGGATCCTGTTGGACTTGAACCAACGACCCTCTGATTATGAGTCAGATGCTCTAACCGGCTGAGCTAAGGATCCTCTCCTGTTTGGAGGACTGCAAAGGTAAATAAATCCGTTCGTCTTCCCGAAATCAAATTTTTAGAGGCTTCAGAACCGGTTACGTCCAAAGCGGATCGGTACGGCAATGCGCAGACCGGCCAGTCCGAAAACGCCTTCTTTATTGACCACGCTTTCCACTCGGGCGGCGATATCTATGGGCAGCCGGC
Source organism: Sphingobacteriales bacterium (assembly GCA_947463665.1). Classification (GTDB taxonomy): domain Bacteria; phylum Bacteroidota; class Bacteroidia; order Chitinophagales; family Chitinophagaceae; genus Pollutibacter. The sequence goes on along the minus strand of CANHUD010000302.1, from coordinate 594 downwards.
CGGAGGTGCGGTAGCCAACGTTCAGGGTGGCAACGGGGCCAACCAGGCTTCTGGTTATCCAGTAGTCGAGTACATCTTCCCGTTCTCCGGTGAACGAGTAGCCCAGCTGCGGTTCTATAAAAAAGCCTGTTCCGGATCTGTCGATGGTGTACATATAGCCAATTTTTCCAGCCATATACCCGGCATCTCCCCCGTCGAAAGTATTTAATCCACCTTCGAAGGTAATGTTATCGGCCTCTGAGACCGGGAAAGAGAACTTCAGGTAAGCACCCACGCCGAATGCCGGCTCATAGTAGGAGGCGCCTCTTCCCAGCACATGAAAGACGTCCAGCTGGGCAAATGATTTACCGGAAAAAACAAGCAGAAAAATAAACAGGATAGCTCTTGTCGATTTCATCATGAAACAGTTAGGGGTTAAGAATAGTGCCGAAAGGCACCAAAAAACGCGCACAAATTTATAGGAAAGAACACATTAATTTTGCATCATGCTCTTACGCTTTCTTTTGTATGCGTTCCTGTTTTATTTTCTATACCGGCTGATCTTCCATTTCATCATTCCGGTGTTTCTGGCTACGCGCAAGATGCGGAAGCAGT
>CANHUD010000301.1 GCA_947463665.1 Sphingobacteriales bacterium | reverse complement strand
ACCCCTGAAATCGAGGAACGAAAGAAAACACCGCTGTTGCCGTTGGCTTCCTGTTTGAATTCCAGGGTCAGTTCAAAATCTTTATAGGTTTTATCGGTCGATAAATAACCGTATTGCTTATCCGGTCCACTTTCACAGATCAGTTCGCCTTTTTCCACGTACCATTTCTCCGTGCCGTGTGCCGTCCACCCGGTGAGGTCTTTTCCATTGAAGATCTTTTTCGATTGTGCCGATGTGCTCAGAACCAGCGCACAGGCGCATAAAAACAACGTAAACGATTTGTGCATCATGATAATAGAAAGTTGAGTGAAAAAATACGACATTGAGGGAATATTTCAGTGGTTCAGCCAAAAAACTTATCTTCAAAAATTCAACCAAAAGCCGATATGAAAAGAAAGACATTTCTTAAGAACGTCAGTTTTACCGCCGCCGGTTTCTTCATTTCCCGTGATATGTTTGCCCATCGGAAAGATAAGCTCTACGGGCACAACGGGATGCTTTATTCGATGGATACCCAGTGGAGCCGGGCCGATCAGCAGCGTAATCCGGTGAACGACTGCCATGAGATGATCCAGGACGCGAAAGGTCGCATTTTCCTGCTCACCAATGAGACCAAGAACAATGTACTGGTGTACAATACTTCCGGAAAGCTCCTGAACAACTGGGGACATGATTTCCCCGGGGCGCACGGGCTTTCCCTCGCAGATGAAAATGGTGAACAGTTCCTGTTTATCACAGACACTTCCAAGAACCAGGTGTACAAAACAACGCTGGATGGCAAGATCCTCCTGACCATCGATGCACCGCTGGAAGCCGGTATCTATAAGGAGAAAAAACAATTTGTACCAACGGAAGTTACCATCGATGATGCCACCGGAGATTTCTTCATCGCCGATGGATACGGTGCGCAGTATGTTCTGCATTACGATGCCAAGGGCAAACTCAAAGGGCATTTCGGAGGCCGGGGTGAGGGCGATAAGTACCTCGACAATGCGCACGGGATCTGCATCGACCAGCGGGATGGTCGCAAGACCCTGCTGGTAACCGACCGCACCCGGAACTGCTTCAAGCGTTTCAGCATGAGCGGTGAACTGCTTGATATTATCTCTATACCGGGTGCCTGTGTATGCCGGCCGGTGATCCGCAACAAACATCTGTATGCGGCTGTACTTCGCTCTCCGGTGATCAGTAAAGAAGGATCCGGATTTGTGACCATTCTTGACCAGAACAATAAAGTAGTCTCCAACATCGGAGGTACAGAGCCGATCTATGAGAACGGCAAACTGAAAACCCTGGAGCAGGGAGAAAAAGTATTCGTGCATCCGCACGATGTATGCGTGGACAGAGACGAGAACATCTACGTGGCCCAGTGGGCTTCCGGCAAGGTGTATCCGTATAAGTTCATCAGACGCAAATAGCAGAAACCCCACCAAAACAAAAAAGGCTGTTGGAAAAATCCGACAGCCTTTTTAGTTGTATTCGTTTTTTTTATTTTTTCTTCCGGAGGATAAGATTCATCACCACCCAGGCCAGCAGATAACCGGAACCACAGATCAGGAACAGGATGTAATAACCTGTTTCGATCTCACCCAATGCCTTGTAATGATCAAATAACTTTCCGGCCAGTCGTGCAATCAGAATACCCCCAACTGCACCCGACATGCCGCCTAATCCCACTACAGAACCAACCGCCGGCTTACTAAACCGATCGGATACGGTAGTAAAGATATTGGCACTCCATGCCTGGTGAGCGGCTGCGGCCAGGCCAATGATCAGAACGGCATACCACATATTGAAGGAGCCTGCCCATTGAGCCAGTAATACAGGAAGTGCGAAGAATGCATAGACCAGCATGGAAGACCGGCGGGCACGGAGAACATCCCAGCCTTTTCCGGTGAGGTACAGCGGAATATAGCCTCCGCCAATACTACCGACCATCGACATAACATATACCAGTGCTACCGGCAATGCGGTGGCCGTTCCGGTAAGTCCGTACTGAGCGCCCAGAAAAGCAGGTAACCAGAAAAGATAAAACCACCAGATCGGATCCGTAAGGAATTTACCGATCACAAATGCCCATGTAGCCGGGTAGGTTAGTAATTTACTCCAGCGGGTTTCGGTGATCTCGGCAACAGTCCCTTCGGATGTTTCGATCACTTCCGGATCGCTTTGGATATAGTCGAGTTCAGCGACTGAAAGACGTTTGTGTTTTTCCGGCTTCTCGTACATCAGCCACCAGAAAACGATAAGTACAAATCCGGTAATACCCGTGAGGATGAAGGCCATCCGCCAGCCGAAAGCTGCTGCAATGAATGGTACGGTCAACGGAGCGATGATCGCACCGATACCGGTACCGGAGTTGAAAATACCTGTTGCCAGGGCTCTTTCTTTTTTTGGGAACCATTCGGCTACGGTTTTGATCGCAGAGGGAAAGTTTCCTGCTTCGCTCACACCAAGAGCAGCGCGGGCGATCACGAAACCTCCGGTACTTTTCACCAGGGCATGGGCAACGGCCGCCACACTCCAGAGGATGATCGACCAGAAATATCCAAGTTTGGTTCCCAGTTTATCGATGATGCGCCCTGCGAAAAGCAGTCCAACCGCATACGACAACTGGAAGGCGATCACGATATTGGAATAATCGGTCTCCGACCATTCGAATTCTTTTTCCAGACTGCTTTTCAGCAGACTGATCACCGTACGGTCGAGATAGTTGATGGTTGTGGCAAAAAATACAAGGGCGCAGATCGTCCACCTGTAATTGCCGATTCGGGTTGTGTTCATATTTGCAAGTTCTACGTTTGAAAAATTAGCGTCCCATCCATCCGCCGTCTACATTCACAATGGTACCGTGCATGTAATCTGCGAACGAGGAGGAGAGAAATACTGCCGGTCCCTGCAGATCTTCCGGTTGTCCCCAGCGTTGTGCGGGTATTCTTTCCAGGATCGATTTGCTGCGCACCGGATCGGCCTGCAGCGCGGCCGTATTATCGGTAGCGATGTAGCCCGGTGCAATGCCGTTGACGTTCACTCCTTTTCCGGCCCATTCATTGGCGAATGCCTTTACCAGTCCGGCCACCGCTGATTTACTCGCAGTATAGGCGGCCACATTGATTCCTCCCTGATAGGAGAGCATGGAGCAGATGAAAATAACTTTTCCTGCTCCTTTTTCCAGCATGCCTTTTCCGAGTTCGCGGGTGAGGATAAACTGTGCATCGAGGTTGACCGATAACACGCGGTCCCATTCTGCATCCGGGTATTCCGCGATGGGCTGGCGGTAGATCATACCTGCGTTGTTGATCAGGATATCTACCGAATGGTCTTTTTTAATAGCGGCGATGGTTTCATACAACGCATCGCGGTTGGAGAAATCCACAGAAAATGAATGGAAGGATACGCCTGCTGCCCGAACCCGAGCCGCTACATCGTCGCCGGAAGAACGAGCCAGTCCGATGATGTT
>CANHUD010000300.1 GCA_947463665.1 Sphingobacteriales bacterium | reverse complement strand
GCCGCTGCTGCTCAGCACCCTCGTTGATACGATCTCCCCATTCACTGTAGTATCCGTTTTGGGCTGGATCTTTCTGACGGTGGCCATCGTTTATCTGTTCCTGCCGTTCCCGCCTGCCAAACAGGCGCAGGGTGGCATCGTCATTCCCTGGGAACAACTGTTCTCTCCCCTGTTGCTGATCATCTCGTTCTACCTGTTTTTTCAAAGCAGTCTGGAGTCGATCATCACCAACTGGACCACTACGTATATTGCTTTCAAAGGCAGCATGACCGAAGCGCAGGCGCTGCTGGGGCTTTCGATCCATATGCTGGGGATGATCGCGATGCGGTTGGTAACGGCTTCGGTATTGCGACAAACACCCCAAACCACGGTGCTCTGGATTTGTCTGGCCCAGCTGGTGGCAGGCCTGATTTTACTGCATACCGGCTCATCGGCCCCGGTTGTTTTTGCCGGACTTTTCCTCGCCGGTGCCGGTCTTTCCGGCGGTTTTCCCGTGATGCTGGGCTTTACCGGCCAGTATTTCGCGTCGATTTCCGCTACCGCGATCAGCTTCGTTTTTGTGATCGCCCTCACCGGGAATATGCTGATCAATTACTTCGCAGGTATCCTGATCCAGCAATATGGCATTCAACAGCTTCCGCGGCTGGCCTATGTCATCATACTGGCGATGATCGGGTTGTTTGTGGGGGTTTCCTCCCAATTGAAAAAAAGCAGCCGGTAACCATCTGACCAAAATCATCGGCCTTTAACAAAAAGACCGCCGCTGATGCCCGATTTTTGCGTTAAATTGACCCCGGTTCATTTAACTTCTTTCGTATGTCAGTATCGATCCAACCGCTCCTGCTGTTCATCCTCCTAACGGGTACCATAGGAGCCACACAGGCCCAGCAGCCATTGTTCCGGAAGGTGCCATCGGCAGAAACCGGTGTGACATTCAACAACAAACTGCCGGAAACCTCCGCGCTGAACATCATCACCTACGAATATTTCTACAACGGAGGCGGTGTGGCCGCGGGGGATTTTAACAACGATGGACAGATCGATCTGTTCTTCACCTCCAACATCCAGCCAAACCGCCTTTACCAGAACATGGGCAACTGGGTGTTTCAGGACATCACGCGCAGCTCGGGAGCGGGCGGCCGCCGCGGCTGGAAAACGGGTACTACCGTGGCCGATGTGAACGGCGATGGATTTCTCGATATCTACGTCTGCTATTCCGGTGATCTGGATTCCAATATGCGCGCCAACCAGCTGCTGATCAACAATGGAAACCTAACCTTTACGGATAGGGCCAAAGAATACGGCGTGGCCGATAAAGGACATTCCACCCATGCGGCATTCTTTGATTACGACCGCGATGGCGATCTGGATCTCTATGTGCTCAACCATAACATCAAGAACCTGCGCAATTTCGATGCCGCTTTTGTGAAGAAAATGGTGGATCCCTATGCCGGTGATCGACTCTATGAAAATCAGAACGGAAAATTTGTAGATGTTTCGCGAAAGGCAGGTATCATATCTAACCCATTGGGTTATGGTCTTGGGCTGAACATCTCCGATCTCAACAACGATGGCTGGCCGGATATCTATGTGTCCAACGATTATGTGGAAGAGGATTACATGTACCTCAACAAAGGCGATGGCACGTTTCGCGAAGTGATGAAATCTTCGCTGGGCCATCTTTCCAATTTCTCCATGGGCGTGGATGTGGCCGATATCAACAACGATGGCCGGATGGATATTTTCACGCTGGACATGCTTCCGGAAGACAACCGGCGGCAGAAACTGCTCTATGCACCCGATAACTATGAACTTTATAACAATACTATCCAGAACGGTTTCTATCACCAGCTGATGCGGAATATGCTGCAGCTGAACAATGGCGATGGCACGTTCAGTGAAGTGGGACAAATCGCCGGGGTGTCCAATACCGACTGGAGCTGGTCGGCCCTGTTTGCCGATTACAACAACGATGGTTTTAAAGATCTGTTCGTCAGCAATGGCTATGGCCGGGATATGATCAACCGGGATTTCATGAAGTTCTATGCCAATGAGCGCATGAAACACATGCAGGGTACTACAGACGAAAAGATGTTCAGTATGCTGCAAACGATCACTACTACGCCTCTGCACAACTATGTGTTTGAAAACCGCGATGGGGTAAGATTTACCGATCGTTCGGGTGATTGGGGACTGGATGAATTCGGGCTGAGTCATGGGGCTGCGTATGCGGATCTCGACAACGATGGTGATCTGGATCTGATCATCAACAACATGAACCAGGAGGCTTCGCTGTACCGGAACCAGGCCATCGAACAAAAACTGGGAAAGCATTTTCTGCAGATCGAATTGTCGATGCCCGGCATGAACCGACATGCGATCGGTACTACCGTACATGTATATGCCGGTGGAAAAAACCATACTCTTCAGCACTATCCTGTTCACGGTTTTCAATCCGGTATGTTGGGGCCGTTGCATGTAGGCTTTTCTGCTCCGGCCGTTGATTCCATCCGGGTGATCTGGCCTGATGGGAAAGCGGAGACCGTACTAAATATTAAGGTTATAGATGGGTTGCTGAAGCTTAGTCCGACCGCCGCGGCGAAACCCTGGAAGCCGGTTCCGCCTTCGCGGAAAACCCTGTTCCAGACCGAGAACATCGCACTGAAATATGTACACAGGGAAGACGATGTGAACGATTTCAAGATTCAGCCGCTGATGCCGAATATGTTGTCGTACAGCGGACCGCGCATTGCCACCGGAGATTTGAACGGCGACAAGCGAACCGATATCTACCTCTGCAGTCCGCGTGGCCAGCGGGGCGGGCTGTTTGCGCAGAAAGCGGACGGCGGTTTTCTGGAAGTGAACCAGCCGGATCTGGAAAAAGATGCCGGTTATGAAGATTGCGGGGCTGTGTTTTTTGATGCCGATGGTGATGGTGATCAGGATCTGTATGTGGTGAGCGGCGGATATGCACTAACCGATGAGGTTATGTTGCAGGATCGGCTTTATATCAACGAGGGCGGTCGGCTCTTGCGCAAACCTGCGGCTGTTCCGGAAGAGCGCCTCAGTGGTATGCAGCCCGTTCCTATGGATTTCGATAAGGATGGTGACATCGACCTGTTTATTCCCTCGCGTGTACAGCCGGAGCAGTATCCCACACCGGTTTCCGGTTTATTGCTGGAGAACAACGGTAAAGGTGTGTTCACGGATGTAACGGAGAGCAAAGGGGCGGTGTTCAGGAATATGGGAATGGTCACCGATGCGCTTTGGGTGGATGTGGATGGAGATAAACAAATGGAGTTGATCGTTTGCGGCGAATGGATGCCTGTACGGGCGTTCCGGTTTGAAGACGGAAAGATGAAGGAAGCCTCGTTGTTTGCCGAATCGCTTACCGGCTGGTGGAACCGGCTTACTGCTGCTGATCTGGATGGCGATGGCGATCTGGATCTGGTGGCGGGCAACTG